>NZ_OZ026461.1:900000-1054068 GCF_964019765.1 Spiroplasma endosymbiont of Panorpa germanica
TTTGACTCGATATTAGATTTGGCAATTAACATTCCTAAGAAGTTATAACTATCTTCTTGTTCTACAAATATCCCAACAATTGTTGGTCCAACAAATGAACAATACATGGCAGCCATTAAAGCTGCAATTCCTGGATTGCCACCTCACTCTTCACCAATTCTTCAACCAACAGCAATAATAAATACATTAGTTAAAACAGTTAATGAAATACTCATAACTTGTCATCAACTTTTTAAAGTTTCATAACCTAACCAGTTTGGTCCGGTCTTATCAGGAAGTAAAGGAACTTGTGATAACATGATTCCTGCAATTCCTGAAAGAATTCCTGCACCAATAAAAGCTGGTATTAAAGGGGTGAAAACTTTTGATATTTTACTTAAAAAGTTTTGAACTTTGTTTTTATTACGGTAGTTTCCTTTATTCTCATCACTAACTTCTTGAGCTGTTTTAATTTCAAAGGCATCTAGATTTTCATCTACACTTTTTTGAGATTTTAAATTTACGATCTTAGAAAATTCTAAACTGACCTTATTAACAAACCCTGGCCCTAAAATTATTTGCAGCTGATCTCCAGCAACTACTACCCCTAAAACTGCGGGCATAGTTTTTAAAACTTCTAAATCAACACCGTCTTTGTTTTTGACATTAACTCTAAGCCTTGTCATACAGTTGGTAAATGAATTTATGTTTTCTTTGCCGATGATGTCACCAATTTGCTGGGCAACACTTTTAGCATTTTTCATATAAATCCTTCTCTCTATAACCTAATAGTATAATTACTAAAAAATAATACAATGTAAAAAATAAGTTATGGAACCAGTTCCATAACTTGAAAATTATTTGGCATATATATTGTTAAATAAGATTTTACTAAATTTTTCAGGATTAGAATTGTAAATAAAGGTGAACAGTTTTATTACTAAATAGAACATTGAGATTTTTGATTTCAATCCTACCAATCTTAAAGTATTTTCTGAATCATCTAGCTTTAAAATTACATCAGCTAAATCTAATAGCAAACTTTTTTCATCACGAGTAAAAGCAATAACCTGGCATCCCTTTTTCTTGGCAGCTTTGACGTGCTTAATAACCTCATCAGTTACCCCAGAATAAGAGAATGCAAAAAGAATATCTCCAGACTTCAAGTTATTGATGCTTATAAAAGTGCCATGATAGTCGGGATTGAATTCACTGGCGAACCCCAGACGATCTAATCGGGTTTTTAATTCCATCGCCACAGAGTTATTACCTCCCACCGAAGAAATTATTATTCGATTAGATTTTTCAAGCAAATCCTGAACTTTTTTAAATTGTTCAACTTGATTTAAATTAAAGGTTTGTCTAACGACATTAAAAATAAATTCGGTTTCAAAATCTTCATCTGGTTTTTGTTCAAATAAAGCTTTGCTTTCATTTTGCAAAAGAAACTTAAACTCTCTAAAACCATCAAATCCATTATCTTGAAAGTATCGCGTGATTGACGCCTTGGACATATAACAGTTTTTAGAAATATCATTAATCTCTAAATCTTGTTTGGCCTCCAATTTTTTACATATGTATTCAAGCAAATCTGATTTGACACGATTGTTAGTTAAAAAAGAGTAAGCTGATTTTTTCAATATGATCATCTCCTTTTAAATGAAGGTTTGCAAAACCTTCCACATTATTGAATAGATTTTAAAACTAAAATCACTATTATTATAATTCTTTTTTAAAGATAATACAACTTAAAAGTGTAAATAATTATTTTAGATTTAATATAAAAAAATGAGACAAATGTCTCATTTAATTTTTAATTTAAAATAGTTATATCTTTGGAAATTTTGGTGAACTCAGATAAAAAAGCTTTTTGGTATTCTCTAGATTTTAACAGTCCTCCGCTGACAAAGAAAGGCAGGTTTGCATCAAAGTTAGATTCCACCAATTGTTTGGCCAACTTCGCAGTAATTTGCTTAGCCACCAATTCTTTTTCTTTTGAAAATTCAGTTAGTGTTGTTAAAACATAAACGCTAAATTCCGAAATGGTTTGTTTAAAATTTTCTGGACTTAAGTATAGTTTTTTAATTTCCTCAAAATTTTTTATTTTAAAGAAATCCTGAGTCACTTTTATAAATTTACTATCTAGTTTGTTATTTTCAAAATCGATAATCCCAAAACGAATTCAAGTATTACCAAAATCAAAGGCTGATCCATTATCGCCAAAGAAGTGTCCTCAACCACCAAGTAGTCTAATAGAGTTTTTTTTCTTTTCTAAATTAATAGAACCCGTACCTAAACTGATGAAGTTGAACTCTTCTACATTGATAAGTAAATTAGCTTGTAATTCAATGTCGGTTAGAAAATGAATATCAACAAATTGGGATTTGAAAATATTTTTAATTATTTTCAAATCATATATTCTGATTCCTGGAATCCCAAAGTATATTTTTAAATCTTTATATGGTTTTAAAATTTCAGTAATTTCTAAAAGGTTTGCTAAAGTTTCCTTTTCAAAAGCTACAAGATTTAATCTTGGACCTGACTGAGTAGAAATGATATTTTTAAACTCATCACAGAAATGAATTTTAGTACTAGTAGCTCCCCCATCAACATAAATAACTTTGCATTTTATCATTTTCATGATTCCTTACTTTGTAATCTTAAATTTAAATCTAGTTCAAGGCTTGATGTAATCTAGTAAAAATAATTGGTCTGTTTTTACTTTTGCTACTAAATTTTTTCGATTATCTTTTTCTACATCATCAATAATAAGTTGTAGTTCACCCTTGTAAAGACTAAAGTTGTTATTACCAATGATAATGTCTCCCTTTTTAAAATCATCATTTAACTCTTTTACAGGGAAGTCATCATTTTTGAACTTAACTCGACTTTGTGTCGAACGAATAAATTTAGGATTTACATCACCGCGACGGAAGTGAATTTCTTTATTTAAAATCTCTTCCTCAATTTTAGTGGCATTTTTTTGTAAAGCTATTTTAATTTCTGGTATAAATCGATCTAAGTTACCTAAGTCTATAAGTTCTTGTTCAGTAGCATAGGCATTAGAAATAATAATGTCATCATTTAAACCGCTTGCTCAAAGAGCAATAGCTTGAGTGGTAACATCCTTATCTCTTAAACTTTCTAGAGTACAGCAATTGTCATCGATTGCTCAGTTAGAAACTTTGTTTTCGTTTAAACTAGAAATAAAAGCAGTTGTTCTTAAACCTAAAGCTCTAAATTTTTTAGAAGTTTGGATAAAGTAATCATCAGTTAGCCCACAGTTTTTTTGAGGGTAAAAATTATGACTACCTTGAACGCGATAATGAATTGGTTGATAGGATAACACATCATTTACAAAATAATCATTGTTATCCATATTTAATTCCACAGCAATGTTGTGGTCATTAAAAGTTAGTTTGGCTAAGTTAATAGCTTCGATTGGAGAATCAAAACGTATCACATCAACACCAAGATCAATAAAGAATTTTAAATCATTGTTAAATTTTATTTCATTAAGAATTCTGGAGTTAACATCTATAGTGATTGACATGTTTTTTGATTTACCATAACTAAATATTTCCTTATACTTTTTTAAAATGTCTTTTGATTTTGAATCACTTAGATCAAGTTGTAGTAAAGCACTTCATAAAATTGAAAATCCATTTGCTACAGCCTTATCGATATAATCTTTCATTTCCGATATTACCATTTTTTCAGGATAAATAGCGATACCCAATTTTCTGTCAAACATAAATTTCTCCTAATCTATTGTTATTGGAGTTTTAGAACTGCCATTTCTTTTTCGAAATGATCGATTCGAAACTAGATTCAAGAATATTCCAATATATATCCCAAATAGAACTCCGGTAATAGTTTTGGTATAAACATTATCTGCTCAAAGCATGAATAACCCAACGGCTAAAAGCATGACGGCTATCATTCCAATTGTGCCAAATAATATTAATCCTAATTTAGTTCTTTTGATATATTTTTCTGCTAAAAAATAACTAATAATAAATACTACCATTCCTATTGCCAGAGCAATTGTGAATTGTATTCCTTCTTGCATTATTTCATCTCGCTTGCCATTAATTTTTTATCATTGAATTCATTAGCTAAGTCTACTCGTTTAGTTCAGTATTCTAGTTTTAATTCGCTGTATTTTATTTTAGTATCAATTAAAGTGGCTGAGTTCTTATCAGTAGTTTTTATTTTGTTAACAATATCAGTTTTGTTCTTAATTCAGTTTTTGATCAAGATGTCTTTTTCATTTTTGAAATCTGACTTAATAACTTTGTACTGATTTTTAAATTCTTTTTTGTGAATTTTTTGTTTGTTACGAACTTGCAGTTCACTTTCTGCCATAATAAATTTATTTTTATTAGATTGCAGTTTCACAATATCGTTTTGATATTTTTGTGTCTTAACAACTTCTCAAATATTTTCGTTTTTACGGTATTTAGCTAAAGCTACTTCTTTTTCAAATTCCAAATTCCTTAGAGCAATTTGTAAATCAATTTTTAATGCATTGTTTTTTAATTTGTTTTCTTTGTTAACTAGTTTATCACCAGTTGAAGTTGATAAAATTTTATTTTTAAATTCTTTTTCTATAGTTATTTTTTGATAGTTGAACTTAATTCTAATTTCATCTATTTTTGTTTTGTTAGTTTTTTCTAATTTGTTTGGTCACTTAATTTTTAATGATAGTGAACCTAAGAATGAATAGTGTTCCTCTTTGTTGTAAACTTTTCCCTCAGAGAACAGTTCTTGTTTTAATAAACTTTTATCGTATGCCATCATAAATGGTGCATAACAAACCGTTGATATTCCGATTGTCGCGAGCGGAATAAAGACTGCTTTTCAATCTACTCCCGCTGAAAGAATCGCTCCAATTGGTCCTGGTAAAGTTCAAGGAGCTGTGGCCACAAATCTTACATTTAAAACTTGCATTAATAATGCTCCCACTAAAATACAAATTTGTGGAGTTATGATAAATGGTATGAATAAAAAGGCATTTAACATTATTGGGAAACCAAAAATTACAGGTTCATTAATATTAAAAATACCTGGGACAATACTTACTTTACTAATAGATTTAATTTGTTTTGATTTAGCTAGTAGTAGAGCTGATATTAGTAATCCTAAAGTAGCTCCACTTCCCCCAACTCAAACCCCTCATTGAAGAAACTCTTCAGGATAAAGGTAAGGAATATCTAGTCCAGCATTGAAAGCATCGTTGTTGGCACTAATTGCAGTAGTTCAGAATGGTCTCAAGAAAGATCCCACAACACTGGCTCCTGAAATCCCCAACATTCAAAAGATAGTAATTAATAGGGCAGTTAACATAACCCCAGGCAAAGTTCCAGTTAAGGCTCCTTGGATTGGAGTTAAAATTTTTCCTAAGTCATTAATAAAATCAAATCCTAATCAAAATCTAGTTAGACCAACAACAGTGGCTCATAGAAGGATTGGAATTAATATTATAAATGAGTTCGAAACAGATTTTGGAACCACGTTTGGCATTCTAATTGTGATGTTGTACTTTTTGCATAAACGATAAAATTCATACATCGCAATACCAGAAATAATAGCAACAAATAGTCCTTTTGAACCAATGTTGGCCATATTCATAGCTCAAACTCCTCCAGCTAATCCACCTTCAGCATTTAAACCAACATATAACATGTCAGCTCCTACTCACATCGCAAAAGCGGTGAAAGTTAAAACTCCTCCAGTGGTCGGGTCCATTTTATAAGATTTTGCTAATTCTGACCCAATGGCAAAGGCAGTCACAAATGACATTAATCCCATTGTCATTCGATTGATTTGTTGGAAAGTTGTCACTAACCTTGGGGGAAGTATTGAACTTAATAAGTCACTACTTCCACTTCCGATTGGGAAGTTTAGGATAATTAGAAATAAAGCCCCGATAATAATCAATGGTATATTGGCTACAACTGCATTTCGCAAAGCCAACATGTGGCGTTGGTTAGCAAACTTGGTTAAACCCGGCATTACATTATTATTTACTCATGATTGTGATAATTCTTTTTTCTTATCTTTAACTTGAGTCTCGAGACCGAATATTTCTTTTTCTTTATCGGTCTTTTCGATATTCATAATTTTCTTCTTTCTAAGCTATTTAGCCAATTCTAATTTTATTTCTTCATATAATTGCTTTGCTTGTGTAGCAACATAGAGTTTAGGATCTATTTGAATACACTTGATATTTTTACTATCACAGATTTTTTTGATTTCATTAAAACGAAATCTAATTTGAGGTGAAACTAAAACAATTTCATAATCAGTAAAGGTGTCATTTGAAAAACCTCCAGCAGAAATTCCTAAAGCATCTCACTTAATTCCCTCAGGAATGGTAATGTTATCTAAAGCTTGAGCCATCATGGTAGTTGAAAAACCACCCGAACAGGTCAATAATCCTTTTTTCATAACTATTTTCCTTTCTAATAGAATAAATTCTATTGATTTAATTATCTTTAATATTTTTTTTTAAACAATATTTACAAGTCATTTTAAAATTAGTTTCATAAATAGAAACTAAGACATTAATTTAAAGCGTAGTCATGGTTCAAATAAATTTAAAAGACTTAAGTTTTCTTCTGATAATTTTGCTACTAAGTTTTTATCCTCAGATTTTGGTATCCTAGTCTTAACGATTTGTAATTCGTTTTTATATAAACCAGATTCATCATTGCCAATTAGAATATCTCCCACTTCAAAGTATTTAACTTGTAAAATCCTTTTTGGATTAGATTCGTTTTTGTACTTAACTCTTGTTTTGGTCGATCTTATCAAATAGTCATTGATATCCCCGCGATTTTGGTGTTGGTTTTCAAACATAACAATTTTTTCAATAGGATTTAAGTTGCTTTCTAGTTCCACATCTAATTCAAAAATAAATCTATCAGTTTTTCCCAACGTAATAATTTCTTCAGGCAAGGCCGGACAGTTTGCAATAATCAAATCATCAACTTGCTTTGTCATTCACATAAATTTAGCTTGCACAGTAATCGGTAAATTACGACATCACTCTAATGTCGGGGTTCTTTTACTATTAGGTCAAGAGCAAAATGCTTTAGGATTTTGCGAAGTCAAGTAACTTGTCGTTTTTATACCATTTTCCACAAAAGGTCGAGAAGTTTTTTCAAAGAATTTAAGACTTAGACCTGTGTAGTTTTGTGGATAAAAATTTTGACACCCTAACAAATTTCTTTTTTTAGGATCATAACTGAGAATATCTTGTAAGGCAAAATTAGGGTTGCTCATTTGTAACTCGAATTTGATATTTTCTTGGTTATAACTCAAATTAGCAATGGTCTGAGCATCCATCGGCAAATCTAATCGCACTATATCAATTTGATTCTTCTGAAATCAAATTGAATCTGAAATTGTAATTTTAAGGATATCTAAAATTCTTTGATTTACATCTACGGTAATGTTAAAACCGATTTTTTTAGCTACCTTGATAGCATTCAGAATTTGTGGTAACAGTGTTGTAGCGTTATTTTCCAATAAGTTAATTGGTAAAAAAGTAAAATAAGCTCTTGTGAAGTTATTTTCAAAGGCAAATTTTAAATAATTTTCTATTTCCTCAACACTCATCTTGTCAGGATAAATGCTTAAACCTAGTTGTCTTTCCATAATAATCCCCCTTTTGTCAATACAAAAATGACTAAAACTATTTAGTCATTATATTTTAAGATTTAGTTATTTTGTAAAGCGAGATTATCTCAACTGCAAACTCAGTTGCCAACTGAGCAGTAATCATTTGATCTTCTGAGTGCATGTATAATGGGGAGAAACTTACTTGATTCCCTTGCGCCTCTTGAGCGATCACTTCCATGTGAATTTGACCAGCTATTGCCAAACTTTTTTGAGCTTCTTCAATAAATTCGTCAGCTTTTTCAAAATCTTTTTCTTTAGCAGCCTGTATCGCCATCATAGCTGATGATTTGGCCATCCCCGAATTAGCAATTAAGCCCATAGAGATTTCTTCTAATTTTTCTTTATTCATTTCGCATTTCCTCCAATTAAATTTTATTACTTTTAAAATTTAATTGGGTTTTAAGGTTAATTGTGTAACCAGTTTCTCAAAATGAAAATAAGCTAATAGGTATTTAAGGTTTAGCTAATAAGAGAACAAAAAAACCGAATCAAGGTTCGGTTTTTTGGTATTAAAACATTTGTATTAAGCAAATCGGCTATTCACTTTGTTGGCTTTGATTAATAACTTTGAGCTTCTCAATTTGTTCTATTCCCAAATACTTGTCTACTTTTTTTTCTCATTTTTTAGATTTAAAATTTGAAACAAATATCTTATTATCTTCTTGGAAGAAAATAAAAATTTTATTGTCAATTATTTCAAAAAAATTATCTTCCCTTTTTTTATTACGTTTTTTTAATACTATTTTCGAACTAGTAACATTACTAATTTTTAGCGAAACAATCAATGCGAATGTGCAATATGCAAAAGAAAATCATGTGTCTGAAATATAGTGAGTTCTAGCAACAACAAGTAAATTTACCATTAAAATTTCACTAAAGAGCCAAATACTAAACAAGGTATTGGTTGTTATTTTACGTTTTCTTTCGTCTTTAATTAATGCATTGGCAAATAAAGCGTAGTATATTCCAGTAAATCCCGAGACTGTGTGACCTGAAGGAAAATCTTGGTTTAGTCAACATAAAGGTTGCTTATATTCATGATCAAACTTAATTCATCAAGTCAATCACCTTAGATTTGTTCAATATTGTAGGTTTTGAAATCAATTACCGTTTACTTCATACCACTTGTAATAGCCATCTGCTTGTGTCCAATAATTTGATTCATTGTAGCTTTGCAATATTTGTTGTTTAAGATCTGGGTGCTGGGGTTCTAATTTTTTAACCTCTGGGGTTAAATCAATATCCACAGCAAATCCAGTTTCATCTAAATGAACTTTGCCAATATATCTTTCAAATTTAACATTTAAGTAATAAGGTCTTCCGAATGTTTGCTTTAGTAAATAATTAATGGAGAAGAAACTAATTATTCCAAACAAAATTGAACTAATTGCTAATATTCAAACTCTGTTTTCAAGCAGAATAGATGATTTAGAAATTTTTAAGCGCATTAGCAAAATAAATGAAATTAACAATGATGCTTCGATAATAAAAATACTTATTCTCGAGATAATTTTAAAAGTATTGTCAGTTAGGTACTCAACATCAATTCCTGGGCCTCATCCGGTATTTTCGTTAATTACCCCAATTAGTCTATTTAGATTGTAATTCAAGAAAAACGCAAAAGTCAGCACGTGTCCTACATAAATGAAATTATATATTTTTTTGTTTTCCTTATACCTTATAAAAAAACTTTCTATTAAAACAACAAAAGAGATCGAACATACCAAGAATAGAGCCGTAAATCCCATTTCATTGTAAAAAACAACCCAAAATTTCATAAAGTCATTTTTGATTCATTCACCCATTACATCAGCAAATCAGCGGTCAATATTTCCAAATGATGTCAATATAAACCCAACAAAAAATACCAGGGCGATCGAAACTGTTGTTATCATATACCAGCTTTTAAAAATAGATTTTTTCATTTTTTCCTTTTGTATAATTATATTTTGCTAATAATTATTCTATTGATTTAAATTTTCACGGGGTTTTGGCATTGCCTAGTTCATCCATTTTTAGATCATCTCTGTGTCCCAATGTAAAGTTTATATAAGAATCTGGTCCTTGATATGAATAGTTGTAATCACCAGTGCTATATGAGGTTGCCAAATAGTATTTTATTCTTTCTCCTTGTGAAGAATAAAGGTAAATATAGCCGTCGCTATCTACTTTAAAGTAGACGTCTTTGTCAGCAAAACCAAAACCATTAATATAGTCTTTAAATGAACTGATGCTATATTTAGATTTTTCAAGCTCTAATTTGTTCAAAGCTTCTTCGACCATTAGTTGAAAGACTTCCTTAGCTTTATATGATTTGTCTGGAACCATCACATCATCAAATTTCTTTGGTTTTTGGAACTGGAATGTGTAATCAAAGTCTTCTTTTTGAACATCTTGATCTGCGAAGCCAAACAATTCTCTGTAAAAAATTAAGTTGGCTTTAACATATTCATCATATAGTTCTTGAGTATTATTAAAGCTTGTGAGCTGGTGATTAACAATAAATTGGACTGGCATTTTTAAAGTAATTTGCTCACTATATTTATTTGTATATGTTAACTTTAAGTCTCTAATTTGAGTTCCATAAAGTCCTATTACACGGCGTTGCTTTTCAGTTGAATTTCCATTATCTAAAGAAATTTTTCTCTCAGAAACGGCATTTTTTAAAGAAGTCATGTAATCATAATAAGCTCATAGATTAAAAGAGTTAATTACCTCTGACGAAACTTTATCTTTACTAGATAAATACTTTTTCAAGTCTTTAGAAATGTAGGCATTGTTGTATAGGGAGTTTCGACGTGAAATTTCTTTCGCCCCATCATTTAGAGTTTCACCACCATTTTTCATAATATCTTTGATCAATTCAATTCTATGGTAGTAATCGTCTTTTCAACTTAGCTCCGGTCGATCATTGTTATGGGTAAATTGTTGTGCTAAAACTATATGATTGCTATTGACAACCTGAATGATGTCTTTTGGTTCAAATTTAAAATCTTTACCATTGATTCTGTTATTTTCATTTGAAAATAAAACCTTTTGTTCAATATCATTGACAAGAACATCTTCGAAATTTGATAGTTTTTCAATATTATCACTAATTTGCAAAGAATTATATGAGTTACTTTCAAATCCAAACTCATTTGCATATTGATTAGAAAGGTTTCTTTCTAAATCTTCACCAATTCTGATAAAACTATCAGCAGTTTCCTCGTTTTCAAATAATGTCATTGAAAACTCAAAATTAATATCTCTAGTGGAGACATTCTGAGTTGCATCTAAAAACTCCACTGTTGTTGTCAGTGTAGATTCAAAATTTAAAATTCTATTATCTGCGCTTTCATCACTAGTTTTTTCTGTAGCAACAACTTTTTTAACTTCAATACTTTTTGTAAATGGGTTTTTACCATTTTTCAGAAGCGTTCTAAAGTTGATGTTGCTTGTTATTCTTTGATTTGCATCCTTATTAAGTTGATCTAAATCAATTACTTGATCAACAAATTTAGAGAAGTGCTCTATTTCGGGTGAATTTTCAGGAAAGTCATAACCCTGACCATTTTCTATTTTAGTTCCTAAAAATTCTCAAAGTTTATCGAAATCTAAACTTGGGTAGAAATTTTGAGCATTATTAACACTCAAGTAAAAGAATGGCTGAAAATTTTCTGCCAAATTTTGTTGGAAAACTAGTTCTGTAATTCCCAAAAATTTACTTAATATATCTTCATAATCAAAATTCTTGATTTTCGATGGATCTTTTTGACAAGCAACCACACTTAGGGGTGCGAACGTTATTAATGATGTTGCTGCCAGGACACTTAGTAGTTTTTTCATATCGTATCTCCTATAATTATTTATATCTATTATATAATTTTAACTATTTTTTTAATTAATTGCAAATCTATAAATTAAATATCATAATGGTGAAAATTTAATTATAGTTTGATATGACAATAACCGTTTGGGTTTTTTTCTAAATATTTTTGATGTCTTCCTTCTGCTTTTATGTAGTTATTTAAAGCTTTGACTTCTGTTAATATCGGCTTACTATACTTTAAGGCGATATTTTTTAGAGATTGATCGATGATAGTTTTAGCAGAATTCTCATCCGCTATATTATAATAAATACCTGTACGATATTGAGAACCAAAATCATTACCTTGACGATTTTTTAAGGTTGGATCAATAATAGATCAATATTTTTCTAAAATAGATTCTAAACTTATTATCTTATTTTCAAATTCAACTTGACACACTTCTACAAAGCCAGTGTTTTCTGAACAGACTTCCTCATAAGTAACAAATTCTCTGTTGCCATTGGCATATCCAACAGTTGTTTTTTTAACACCTTCAATTTTGTCAAAATAAGCTTGGACACCTCAAAAACAGCCCGCTGCTAATGTAATTGTTTGATTCATTTTTTTCCTCCTTTGAGCGATTGATTAATTAATTCTACTCCAAATTTCGGCGATAGACTAAGAAATTAATTATTAATTTAAGATTTAGTGTTAATAGAAAAACGTTTAAAATTGATTTGTTCATATGAAAATACTTCCATAATTTCTTTTTATATGCTAGTTTAAATCGGTGTTTATTTCTATAAATAAGGCAAAATTTTTTATTGATTTTGTGCTGAATTTAATCAATGGGAATACTATTTTTTAATGGTGTTATTTTATCCATTATTATTGGTAAATTGTTAATTCATAAGGATGGGTTTACAATCAAATATCTATTTATCTCAAATTGTGGGATTATTTTATAAATTTTTTGAGCAACTTTTTTGTAGATGCTAAAAATTAGCACTGATAAATCATTAACATTTTCACAAATTTTATTTATGTGAAACCTGGATGCAAATTTTTATCTTAAACTCAGCTTCGCGATTTAAAGGTTTCATAGGAAAGGGTTTGAAGATATTATTACTATTTTTGCACAAATTATTTTATAGGATAATTGCAATCGACCCAATTGACAATTTCTTATTTTTTACATAAAACTACAGTTAGTAATTTATATACAATTAAACTTACAGTTGCTCAAATTCTTAATATTTTATTCATAATCACCTCTATTATATAGTTAAAAACCCTTATGAAGTAATAAGGGTTTTTGTGATATTGTTAATTTATCCTAAAATGCCATGGTTCGAGGTTCATGGACTTCAACTCTTCAATAGTTGTTCTTGTTTTTCTTTCTCGTCAGATGATAATTTAAAATTAAGTAGATAATGTATATTATAAATGAAGAACTTGGGTTTATTTTGTCGTTTCAATCCTGATGAAAAGAAATAAGTTTCTACTCAGAAAAAATTTCATCGAGTATTGGGAGCCACTAAAAGCTGGAGTTGTTGAGTATATCGACTATATAAAAATCTGTCGGGTCCAAAAAGCATTCCTGGAGCAACTCATTTTGAAGTTAAATCAAATTTTTCAGCGTAATAATTAGCATTTTCATTTCCTGTCAGAATTTGATTTGAGATTTCATCTGTAAATACTTGCTCTGTGGATACTCAAAATTGGGGACTTGATAACGGAAGTTCCAAATAGTATTGTGTATATAATACTTCTTCACGATCTTCAGAAATACTTTTACCCTCTAAACCAAAAAGATTTCTTTGGTAATAATAAGCCGCTTCCATGTAAGCGTTGTAAAGATCTTTAGTTGTACTAAAGGTTGTTTTTTGTCTATAACAAACCATTCCATTTGGTAAATCATAGTATTCATCATCTAATTTAAAACCAACTTCTGTGATATTTGCTCCAAATAAGGCGATTGTTCTTTTATCGCTTCTCATTTCTAATTCGAAAAGTGATCTGTAAGAAGTTAAGGCTGACTTTAAAGCACTATTATCATAGTTATATTCTAAATTATAGGGATTAATCGACTTAGAAATAGATGGGTCTTGCTCAACGGCTTTTAATAGTTCTTCTTCATATTTATCATTTTCATTAGCCACATTTCAATCTGTAAAAAGAGCACTTTTTCGAAATGTATCACTATTTATTTCATTAAAATATTCTTCCTGGAGAGCTTTATTTCCAGACATCCCCTTCATTACTCATCGATAATGTTCTATTTCATCATCTATGTCTCCTAGCAAAGCATCTCTTCTAGACTTTGTAGCAAATCTTGAGGCATCTAAGACTGTGTTAGGGTTTACCTTAGTTTTTAAATTATTGACAACCATTTCTGGATTTAGGATTTTATCAATTCCGGTTTGAAGATCAATTTTATTAATTAATCCCATTACTTCTTTACTAACGATTCCTTCTTTTTCTAGTCTATTTGAGGTATTTTCCAAATTACCCTTATCACTTTCAAAAGAATATTCATTTGCATGGTCGGCTCCGTATAAAATATCATTAAATCTTTCATTAATTTTTTTACCCGCTTCAAGTACGTTGGGAACTTCTAGAATATTAATTGAAGTAAAAGTTTCAATATTTTGTGAAGTTCTCAATCCGCTACTGTCCAAATAGAAAATGTCGGTTGATATTTCTATAAATAGGGTAAAATTTCTTCCCTTGGACTCACCTTGTAGTGACTTGATTTTAATTCCATTTTTTAACGGGGTTCCTTTATCAATTACTATTGGAGAGTATTTAATATCTGATGCCAGATTTTCTGATAAGTTTTTATTTATTTCATTTGAGGGTATTATACTATAAATTAGGTTTGAGACTTTTTTATAAAAGCTTGAGCTTTGGTCCTCTAAATCATCTGCATTTTCTCTAATTTCATCCATTGATAAGCTTGGGGGTAAATTTTTATCTGACATTCAGTTTCAAGGTATGAATGACTCATAAATTTGGGACTGAAAAATAATCGCAGTTTCAGCTACAAATTCGTTTATTAAATAATTGTAATCAATTGTTTCAGTAATCTCCTCTTTTTTACAAGAAATAACAGTTAGTGGTGCTGAGACAACCAGACTGGAGGTTGCTAAAATACTAAATAATTTCTTCATAATTTACCTCTTTAATATAATTATAACATAATAATATAACGAAAAACCCTCATGAAGTAATAAGGGTTTTTGTGATAATGTTAATTTATCCTTTATTGGTAGTGTTTGCTAGGGTTCATGGACTTCAACTCTTCAATAGTTCTCCTCGTCTTTCTTTCGCATCATATGGCAACTCAAGTTTAAGTAGATACTGTGCGTTATAAATGAAGAACTTGGGTTTATTTTGTTGTTTCAAACCTGATGAAAAGAAATAAGTTTCTACTTGGAAACAATTTCATCGAATATTGGGAGCCACTAAAAGCTGGAGTTGTCTAGTATATCCACTATATAAAAATCTATCGGGTCCAACAAGTGTTCCTGGAACAACTCACTTTGAAGTTAAATCAAATTTTTCAGCGTAATAATTAGCATTTTCATTTTTTGTCAGAATTTGATTTGAGATTTCATCTGTAAACACTTGCTCTGTAGATGCTTGAAATTGGGGAATTGATAATGGAAGTTCCAAATAGTATTTTGTATATAATACTTCTTCACGATCTTCAGAAATACTTTTACCCTCTAAACCGAAAAGATTTCTTTGGTAATAATAAGCCGCTTCCATGTAAGCATCGTAAAGTTCTTTAGTTGAACTAAAGGTTGTTTTTTGTCTATAACAAACCATTCCATTTGGTAAATCATAGTATTCATTATCTAATTTAAAACCAACTCCTGTGATATTGGCTCCAAATAAGGCGATTGTTCTTTTATCACTTCTCATATCTAATTTGAAAAGTGATCTGTAAGAAGTTAAGGCTGACTTTAAAGTGCTATTATCGTAGTTATATTCTAAATTATAGGGATTAATCGACTTAGAAATAGTTGGATCTTGCTCAACGGCTTTTAATAGTTCTTCTTCATATTTATCATTTTCATTAGCCACATTTCAATCTGTAAAAAGAGCACTTTTTTGAAATGTATCATTATTTATTTCATTAAAATATTCTTCCTGGAGAGCTTTGTTTCCAGACATCCCCTTCATTACTCATCGAAAATGATCTATTTCCTGATCGGAGTTGGGGAAAGAATCTCTTATAGACTTTGTAGCAAATCTTGAGGCATCTAAGACTGTGTTTTGATTTAACTTGGTTTGCAAATTATTGACAACCATTTCTGGATTTAGGATCTGATCAATTTCGGTTTGAAGATCAATTTTATTAATTAATCCAGTTACTTCTTTACTAACGATTCCTTCTTTTTCTAGTCTATTTGATGTATTTTCTAAATTACCTTTATCACTTTCAAAAGAATATTCATTTGCATGGTTGACTCCGTATAAAATATCATTAAATCTTTCATTAATTTTTTTACCAGCTTCCAAAACGTTGGGAACTTCTAGAATATTAATTGAAGTAAAAGTTTCAACATTTTGTGAAGTTCTCAATCCGCTACTATCTAAATAGAAAATGTCGGTTGACATTTCTATAAATAGGGTAAAATTTCTCCCCTTAGACTCCCCTCGAAGTGACTTGATTCTAATTCCGTTTTTTAATGGGGTTCCTTTATCAATTACTATTGGAGAGTATTTGATATCTGATGCAAGATTTTCTGCTAAGTTTTTATTTATTTCATTTGAGGGTATTATACTATAAATTAGGTTTGAGACTTTTTTATAAAAGCTTGAGCTTTGGTCCTCTAAATCATCTGCATTTTCTCTAATTTCATCCATTGATAAACTTTGGGGTAAATTTTTATCTGACATTCAGTTTCAAGGTATGAATGCCTCATAAATTTGGGACTGAAAAATAATCGCAGTTTGATCCACAAAGTCGTTTATTAAGTAATTGTAATCAATTGTTTCAACAACTTCCACTTTTTTACAAGAAATAACAGTTAATGGCGCTGAGACCAATAGACTTGAAGCTGCTAGAATACTAAATAATTTCTTCATAATTCACCCCCTGATAAATTTATAAAATAATAAATGTAATAAACTCTAAAAAATTAATCATCCTAGTCCAAGTAGTCATACGGATTAAAATTAAACATCATCTTTCGATCGTTTACTTTTCATACTTTTTCGTCCCAACTTAGATATTCCAAATCTGATCTTTTACCAAAACTGAAATAAGTCTGCTTTGATTTTGATTTTAAACCATTTGAAAAGAAATAAGTTCTTAGCTCAGGAGCATAAGTTGGGGCTCTCAAGTTAATAGTATCTGCCCTGGATATTAAATCAAAATTATTGTTTTTAACTATATATCTTCTCTGTAATCTATCTCCATAACTAAAGATCAAAGAGTACTTTGTATATGAATCACTAGATCCACTAGTAAAATCTGAAGATAAATTAAATTTTCTAACGTCCTGTGATTCGCTGAATAATTTGTATTCAATTAATTGACTCATAATTTCAGAATAAAAAAGTGGTGAATCTTCCTTGTATTTTTTTGCCATAAAGGTTCTTAAATCATCTGGAACGTCTAACACCACAAAGTGATGTCTGTTGTTGTATTCACTTCATTTAATATCTCTTGGTTTCTCATCACCCAAATAAAAGTCCTTTAGATAACCTTCAAGGTCGTTAAATAAAAAATCTTGTTGGAAAGTAATGGCAGCTTTTAAAAATTCTTTGTAAAGTAGTTGTGTATTACCATATGAAGTATTTTGCTTAATAGGAACAAAATAGTTCTCCAGGTCCATTGATACAGTTTCACCCAAAGATTTAAAATTTATTTTTGTTCCAACAAATTCTCCCCCATAAGCAGCTATAGTTTTGAAATCTTTTTTTTCATCAATAGCAAATTCATAGTTTGAACTTTTTATTTGTTTTTCTAAGGCACTACCTTTTAGGTTGTCTATTAAATTAAAATGATTAATCGGCTCAGAAACAGTGATATTTGAATTTGAATTAATTTTTTTCATAACACTTTCTGGTATCTGATGATCAACTCATTTTTGATCTGTAGAGGTTAATTTATCGATAAAAGACTCAGTAGCTCCTTCTTCTTTTTTCATCACTGGGCCCATTAATTCTTCCCATCACTCGGGATGGACGTAATCATAATCGACTTCTCAGCTTGTGGGTTTTGATGGTGACCAATCTGGATCAAAATCATCTTGACGTTCTAAATTATATTTAAATTTTGAATTTGCAATTGAACCCACCTGAGCAGTTGAATTATTAACTTTTAATTTTGCTGTTTCAAGGTCTACACTATACTTTGGATTATCATTTGCAGATTTAATAACGTCCCCTACTTGTTTTTTTAATTCTTCATCGACATCCATTTCTTTTGCATTAATCTCTAGATCGCCAGAATCAGAAATGAAAGTAAAATCATTTGCAGATTGTGATAGTTTTGTTTTGATATTTTTATTTAATTCTGTTAAGTCTGAAGCAACATCTTCTTCTGAAACAATATTTATGATTCCTTGATAATCGGCTGTGTAGCTTGCATATTCATCGTTATTTCCAGTTAAAACTTCGTAGGTTCCAGTTCAAGTGAAATAAACCGATACTAATGCACTTTGCTGAGTAATGATTTTCAGATTATTAAGTTCAAACTTTTGAAAAAATTTCCCACTATTTTTTATAATCGGTTTGTAATTGATATCAGAGATAATGCTTTCACTAATTTCGCTGTTCAGTTTTTCGTAATTAATTATTTCGTTCAAATCGTTTTTAATATTTTTAAAAAAATCAGAGTTTTGGTCTTTTAAATCGGGATTTTCATCCTGATTTGCTAAATTCTCAAAGCTAATGAAGTCAAAAACAGAGAGCGCTTGATCTTCAGTGACTATTTTGTGATTTAAAAAATCCTCTTCCAAATTTCTGTTATAAATTTCTTGAACTTGGGATACTAAATCATTGGTTAATTCCTGATAATCAAATTCATCTTCAATAATTCTTTGCTTCTTGTTACACGAAACAACAGTTAATGGCGCTGTTATAGAAATGGAAATAACGCTCAAAATAGATAATAGTTTTTTCATTTTTTAGTCCTCTTTCAGAATTCCCACACTATTTATTTTATGGAAAATTATAATTTTAATAGTAAAATTTTACTTTTTAGTTGATTATTTGTCGAAGGTTTTAATTATTTAACTTTGGCGCTTAATCTATTAGACAAGTATTTTTAATTTACATATTAATTATATATAAATAAGCGAATAATTCAAGGTAAAATATGGATAATCTGAGTTAAAATACATCTAATTGAGAATGATTGACACACTTATTTGCCTTGTTTATTAAGGAATAACTCTTTGATAATGTCTTTGATTAATTTTTTAAAAAACAAAATTTGAAAAAATTACCAATTTAAAAAATTTTTAGAAAAATCAACACATTTTTCGATAATGGTTTATTATCAGAGTAAGGTTTTGAACAAAGAGAAAAGTACTCTACCTCTTGATTTAAAGTATGACTGATATTATGTTAAATCCCTATTATTTAAAAGATGCTTTAGATCTTGCAAGAATATTAATTTATTACTCCCGCTAAAATTATAAATTTAATTTTATTGCAAATATTTTTATTGTCAAATAGGAATTGGAGGAGGTAAAATATGAACTGAAAAACTGAAAAATACTTGCTAGATAACGGGGACACTAAAATGATTAGTGAGCTGACTGGCGAAAAAGGATTGGTATTATTCTTTTACCCAGTTGCAAATGCAGATCATTGTTCTATGGAATTGAAAGCTTATGAAAAAAATGCCATGGCTATAAATAACAAAGGGTATAAAATTGTGGGAACATCAAGAGATGATAAAATGGCGCAAGAAATATTTGCAAAAACTTGCAATATAAACTATGCATTAATAAGCGATACTGATTTAACCCTACATAATGAATTCAAAGTGCTCACTAGTACTGAACCCGCTGAAGAAGACAGATCAACTTTTATTTTAGATAAAGACCTGAATATATTACACGAATTTAGAAGTGTTGACACTACTAAACATATTGATGAAGTCTTAATGAAGTTATAATAAAAAAATAAAAAGCCCTTTAACATTAAATAGTTAAAGGGCTTTTTTAAATTGATTTCAAGATTAGTTTATCATGGTTTAAATTTAACTATCTTGAAAACTTATAACGATAAGGGAAGTAGCAAATTCCTAAAATTGTGATGCTTAAAATTGCATAAGCAAAATACATCCCAACCACACTAACAGGTTCACTAAAATCATAGTGGATTTCATCATCTTCCAAATATTCCTTGGTTATCTTAAGGTTCAGAATTTGACCAGAAAGGTATTGATAATTTGATATTTGGGTGTATAAAGATTGTCTGCCATAGCTTTTTCCAAAATACATTAGCGATAAATTTCCAAAAATAGTGAATGTATTATATTTTCTAAATGCATTTAACTCACCTTTTAGTTTATCAAATTTTTTTTCAAAAAATTCATTTTTTGTAAGTTCTGTGTACAAAAATATTTGATTAATTCATGAGAAAAAATTGTATTCAAAGGAGCTATAATAGTTTTTTTCAATTAAAGAACTATACTTTCCGGGACTACTTATGTTTCCTCTTGTATTTATATCCATTTCTCGTAAAAATCAATGATTATCAAATAAATCATCTAAAAGGTTGTTTATAAAATTGTATTTTTTTTCAGTATTTTTATTTTCTAAAGATTTTTTAAATTTTTTTAGCTTTGCATATTCTTCAGAATTTGTTAAACTATAAAATTCTTCAAACCCAGTTGATCATCTTGGGCTATTCTCAAAAATTTGATGAAAGTATAGTGCCATTTCGCTGTAGTTAGGATATTCTTTATTATAGACCATCCCTTTACCCCATGCTGCTGGTCCAACTAAAAATTTTTCTTCAGATTCCCATCGTGGACCCTCATTTTCATCTTCTATTTGCTCGTAAATTTCAATTGCTTCTTTATATATATCAAGAGAAAAAGGAGAACTTTTTATTTCATCAGCCATATTTTGATTTGTATATATTTTTAATATCTCTTCTCCAGAAGGTGTTTCATTTAGCTTTGTAAAAACAGAAGAAACGGGTCCAACCATAATAATCGAAATCTCTAATAAAGTTATCACAAATATGCTTAAAATTAAAATGACCACAGGTTTTAAAAAAAGCGATAAAATAACTATTAATGAAAAAATCATCAAACCCCAAATTAAATATCAACCCACCGGATTAAAGTACAAACTTTTACAAATAATACCTTTGATACTAAAACCGTAAAAAATTGAATTTAATAAAAGAATCGCTGTTAAAGTTATCAAGTAGATTGCTGCCAATACTGTCAATCTTGAGAAATAAATCTCTTTATTTGAATAACCGACGCGTTTTTCTAAGGCAATAATTTTTTCATCGTAATGTTCACAAAAAATTTTAATTCCAATCATGCAAATAAAAACAGTTAAAAATAAGGTAATAATCATTGGAAAACTATTTAGAAGTGGTTTTCGCTCCAAAAAGGAAGTAGAGCTTAAATACATCATTCAAATGCTTATGAAATTCAAAGCAACATTTGTAATTATAGTTAGTGAAAACAACACAATAATACCTTTGTTTTTAATTAACCTTAAAAAAAGGTTTTTACATAAGTTTAAATAGTGATTATTTTTCATTTTTAAGCTTCCTCATAATTTCAGACTCGCTACTTTGACCAATTACTTTGGCGTAAGTTTCTTTTATATTTTTTAAGTCTTTGCACTTAGCTTCATAAACAATTTCTCCGTCTTTGAAAACAACAATATTATCTAAGAGTTGGGATACCTCTTCAATTAAATGGGTTATAATAATGATTGTTTTATTTTCAGACTTCAAATATTTCATGGCGGTTATTATTATATTTTTGTTTTCAGAATCTAAATTAGCTGTTGGTTCATCAAAAAAGTATATTTCCGATTCAGCTAAAAACAGAATAAATAAAGAAAGCATTTTTTTCTCTCCCGCTGATAGCCTTTCAATTTTTGATTTACAGTGCTTGTTATAATCAAAAATTCAATCTAATTGAGATATTTTTTCTTTACTTAATGGTTTCATGAATCTTAGTCCTAAATAGTATTCGCAATATTCTTTGACTGATAGAGTTTTAGGTAATTCATTATTTTCTGTAAAAAAATGCAGTTTCGAATAATCTTGAGGTTTAATTTGGTGATCACCTAAATTAATTTCACCATCATTTGGAACCAATTCGTTAAAAATTATTTTTAAAAGCGTTGTTTTTCCAACTCCATTATTTCCCAACAATCCCGTTACTTTGTTTGCTTCAAAATTTATATTTATATTTTTAAGAACATCATTTTTCTTAAAACTTTTATTAATATTTTTTACACTAAGCATGGTAGATCCAACTTTCCGTTAAAATAATATTTGTATTTGATAAATTATTTATTCATTGATTGATAAAGTTTCATTTTAAAAATGACCTCCAAATAACAACCGAGTTTCTCAATTCATACTTTCATAAACTGTAAATCTTTTTAAATTCTGAAACTATAGTGTAATTATACATCACATTTATTCTATATTATTATTAAAATTAATAAAATAACTTTAAGATTCATTATCTATTTTTTAAAAGTGTTTTCATATTATATACAAGCAGAAGTTGGAGCAAGTTTCTTTTCGATTACTAGAGTTTTCAAAACTATTGGATTTGAATATTTTAATTTATTTTGAAATAGCATTTACAACTAAATTTTTATGACTATAATTAACTTAATTCAAGATTAAAGAAAGGATCAAGAATGGAGTAAAAATAATATGACAAATAAACTATTTTCTAGTATTATAATATCTTGAATTTTGCTGATGATTTTATTCAATTTGACTCTGGGATGAACCTTTGCATTGCAAGAAAATTTTAGATGGGAGTCAGTAGTGATTATGTTAATCACTTTGGGAATATTATTATTGATGACTATTATTTATTTTTTTAGAAATTATGTTAGAAAATGCCCTAAGTCAATTAATAAAACCTATAACTTTTTTTTCATGAATATTGGTAAGTTTAAAATAAATCAAAAAATATTTTTTATGCTAATGTGAATTATTTCTGGTTTACTAACGGTGTGATCCTCTTCATTTACTTTATTTTTAACTTTTGCTTCAATAAATTTAATCACTATAAACAATTTGACAATTTATATGTTATTAGTAGTTGGATTAGCAAGTTAAGCATTTTTCATAACCGGTTCTATTTGAATAATAGTAATCTTTCAAAAATCTTCTGACTTCTATAATGATGTAAGATTCGCATTCCTTTTGATGCCTTTTTTTGGATGAATTTATTTCTTTACATACCAACCAACAAAAAGCGAACTTTCAATTTAGTTTTCCACTTTTTTTAACTGTGCTTCCCTAAATTAATCAGACATTAAAAACCCTTGAAAATTATTTCAAGAGTTTTTAAATTTGTCAGTATTTTTAACAATTAATAATTTGAAAAATAACTATTTTAATTTTTTAGCAAAGATAAAATAAGAGCACCATACAATAAATTGATGTTCATTATTTTTTTTGATAGTTTTTTTTATCAATAACTATTCAGTAAATTGATGAAACAATAGTTATTATAGTCAAGATCAAGGCTACAATATTTAATGGTAAATATTTATAATAACTTACCGATTGATTAATTGAATCTTTCAATATCTCAAGTTCTATCTTTAGTTTTTCAGTACTGAAAAAATCTTTTCCAAAAATATCAAATATTTGTTTTATGAAATTTTCATCAAAATTATTTTTATTCAAAGTTCCACAAAGAGCGATTAATATAAATAAATTGAAAAATGTGGAAACGTAGATAAAAAGTCTTGCTCATTTAAGCTCTATACCATATCATGCAGAATGAAATGCCAGACATAACACACCCATAATTACGAAAAGAAACAACATAACCATTTTATGACCTAGCTTAAATAAATTATTCCCAAAATCTCAAATAAGATATCTATAAGATATAAATGCCTTATTGTAGATATATACATTTTGTACTATAAAACCGTTGAAAAAATCATCTTCAATATTTGGTAAATCTCTTATATAAATTTTGTCCTCTATCATTACTACAAAAAATGCAAAAGAAAGAATAAGTGAAGCTCCAATAACGAACCATAAAATCACTACTCACTTGTCTTTTGATTTAATTAATTTTTCCATAATTTATTTATTCCTGTCTTCTTTTTTATTTATCACTTTATATTTATCCTATTTTTTCTAATCATCGTCTTGTTCATCTAAAAAGAAGATTTTATATATAAGTATTAGCACTATAATTAGCAAAGTTAAAAAACCTATAGTCAACATTATAATCACGAAAGTTTGATATTTGTGATCATAAATCGACTCTAACCCTTTTACAGCATTGGCTATTTGTTCTTCAAGTTGTTCAGCTCCAACATTTTTAATTAGATAATTTTTCTCATAATTTCCAAAGATTATTTTTCTAAAAGTTACTTCAATAATATTAGGATTTAAGAAAAGTATTAATTGTACTAATATATTTGTAATCAATATGAATGTGATTGATCCAAAAAATAAAATATGTTTCTCGGTTATCTTGTTTTGCTTTATGTCTTTTATTCAAATAAACTGAATCGAATTAATAACTAACAGCGGCAAAACTGTGATATAGCCGATTAATTCAAAATCAGTTATTGGCAGTTTTCCAAATGAAAATAACATTGACCCGGCAGTGAACGTAGTTAATTTTGTGCCTCTACCATCTTGATTCACAAAACCATTGAAATAATCACTTTCTACATTTGGAATATCCTCGAGAAAAACACTATCAAATGACATAATTATAAACAAAATTGTTATTAGCAATGAAAATAATAATGACAAGGCAAGTATTACTGCAAATGCTATACTTAATTTTTTATCATACTTCATAAATAGTTGTTCTCTCTATTGGAAAATCTCATTATTTCCATTCTTCTAGTTTTTCTACTTGATTCTCCAGGTTTGATTTATTAATTATTTTCTTGGCAAGTAGTAAATTGAAAGTTATTGCATAAGTACCAAGAATTAAGCTAATTGATCCAAATACAGTTGAAGCAATGATTAACCCATCAGTTCTCGATTGATGCAAATCTTTTAACCCATCAATAACTATTTTTGATTGTGCATTTAGTTCGTCAATACCTATTTTATCTATTAAAAATGTTTTATCAAAAGTTTCAAATAGTGTTTTATTAAAGATTATTTCAAATAAATCACAATTCAAATAAGTGATGCAGTGGAAAAAATAAAATATTAGAAATCCTAGTGGTATACAAAATAAATAAATGTTTTCAATTCCCCAAATGCGAAATTCTTTTTTTCAGCTTTTCATTATTTTGAATACCGGGAAAAATCAAACAAGACACATCGGTAATACTAAAAGAACAAAAAAATCATAATACTCATAAAAACCAGTTGTTGGAACTCAGGGACTAAAAGGCATTAAAATATTGTTTGGAAAGAAATAAAAATAATTAATATACTTTGAGTTTTGATTAATAAATCCATTAAAAAAATCTTCATCAACCCCTGGTAGATCTTTAATGTCTATCACTTGTAATGAAAAATAAGCAACAAGAGACAGAATAGAAGTTAAGCTAATAAAAAAAGTTAGTAACCAAAAAAATATTAAATTGTGAGTTTTTAGTTTTTTCATTGTTCACCTATCTATTTTATTATATATATATTTTCAAATAAAAACAATTAGACGGAAAAAAGATTTTAATAGAACCTCTAAAGTTTTGTAAAAATTCACCAAATTATAATCGAAAAATTATTTCGTTTACCTAAATAAAGCAAGGCTAATTTTAATTGTTAGGTAAAAATATTTTCAATGTAAAAGTAAAAACTGATTTTAGTGGATTGGCTTTTTAGTAATTGTAATTTAAACAATTATAATTTTTGCATAACTGAAATTTTATCCATGGATTGCCTTAATTTATTAATCAATTTTCTTTCGCCATTTTGTTGAAGTAAGGTGTTGTAGTCCTCAGACAATAATCATTTTTAATGATCTTAAGAAACTTTTTGGATAGTCAAAAGTTAATCGAAGCTAACAAAATATTTATTAGTTTTTTTATTATAGCCACAAGCAACATATTGAAGTTTAAATATTTGATGATAATTCGATGCTAATTTAAATTGTTCTAAATTTTATTACGAGATATTTTTATAATTTTAATCAAACCATTAATAAATTGAAAGTTTATGTAAATAACGAATTCAACTAAAGATTGGTATAAAGTTACATAAAACAACCGAATTAACACTCTCAAAACATAAACTTCTATAATTTTCCAAAAAGCACAAAAGCAAAAACCAAGAATTTATTTTCATAAATTCTTGGTTTTTTTAAACTCCATAATTTAAATTAAGAGACTTTATTTTTTGATCATATTTTTTAACAATTTTAGTTTTAGTTTGATCATTTTTAAATTCTAAATTATTCAAAATTTCATTAATTTCATCCCCTCATTGGTTTTGATAATCGCTTAATTGTTGCAGTGACAAGTCAATATCAACTGTTATTATTTCTTTTTTCTCTTCAAAACTTGTTAACAAAGTTTGATTTTTTTCACTAAGATTTTTTTGCTTTTTAAGCTTAGTTATTTTTTCTTTATTTTTTTGATCTGCTAAGATTTTAGCTTCAAGTAGTTCAATAAAACTAGTTTGTTGTTGAATTTTTTCACTAACAGAATTTAAGCTATTTTGATTATCTTCACTTAATTCTTTAACAACTTTGCTTAAGTGTTTATTTAAACTAACAACACTTTTGTACTCATCTGCACGTTCACGATATGTTAGTAAAGTAAACAATAAGGCTAACCCAACAACTCCAGCTCCCAGGGCTAAATAAATCCAAATATTTGTCAAACTATTGAAACCTAATGCAGAGAACACCCCATTACCTGTATAGTTGTTCATCTCTAAGTTAATTAGACCAGCAATAAATCCTCCGATTCCTGCAGCTGTACAAGCACTAATAAATGGTTTTCCTTTTGGCAAAGTAATCGCATATAATGCTGGTTCAGTAATTCCAAAAACAGTTGCTATTGGGAAAATTCCATAAGCATTTCTTTTAAAGACTAAATCTTTACTACGAATGGCAGCTCCCAATACTGCTCCACCCTGACCAAATGCAGCAAGCCCAACACATACAAAGTAGATTGAAGCTTCACCTGTGTTAATCATTGATTGCATAACAATTGTTGATAAAGCTAAATGCGCTCCAGTTAATACAAGTGGTTGTAATAAGAAGGCAACCAGAAGTGGTCCGATTCCAAAAGGAATTTTTAGTGATACCAAAACCCCTTTTGCTAAGATTTCTTCAAATAAAGTTACAAAAGGTCCAACCACGAAGAATGCAACACTAATTGTGACTCCAACACTTACAATTGGAGTAAAAATATTTGAGACACTGTCAGGCATTCATTTTTCGACTCAGCGATTTAAGTAAGCGTAGCCAATCACAGCAATAATATAAATTAATACTGAATTTTCATATCCTTTTCAACTAATACTGCGATCACCAAAAACATTAGCAATAATTGGTCATTCAACCCCAAATAATAGTCGACTTGATAATGTTAAACAAATTAGTAACGCTAATATTGGATTAGCATCAAAATATTTAGCGGTGGTGTATCCAAAAAATACTCCCAAAAGCATAAATCCAACTCGTGAATTAATAATTAAGAATGCTGAGAACGGATCTAATGTTCCTAAACCTTCTCATCCTGGTTGTGCTCAACCTAGTTGTTGGAATAAGGCGGCCACCCCACTGCTTAGTCCAGTGTAAAACATTAGTGGCAAACATGGAACAACAACCGCCACCACAAATTGTAATAAGCGACGATATCAAACAACCTTAGTCTTATTGGCTGTTGGTATATTTTTAATACTTGCTTTTAAAATTTCATCTAAGGAGTTTTTAACTTTACGAACCTCAGAACCGATTACAATTTGTAATTCGCTTCCATTCCAAACCAATCCTTTTACTAGTTCATTTTTACTAATAGATTCAGTATCAACTTTATCTTTATCTAAAATAGTAAATCTTAATCGAGTTAAACAGTTACGATAATCACTAAAGTTTTCTTGACCTCCAACTAGATTTAAAAATGAGCCCGCACTTTCATTAATAACCTTGGCTTTTAAAACCGACTTTTTAATATTGGTTTCATCAGCTTTTAAAGTTAGTGAACCAATAATTGTTCCAGCTTTTACTGTACCGTTTGTTATTGATTTTGTCAATTGATATTTTTTTAAAATATCATCTTCAATTACTAAAGCAGTTTGTGATGAGATTTTTTTAGTTTTTAATAACTTCAAATCAACATCAACTACTTTTTCTTGAGCGACAAATTTATCATTGACATTTTTGTAAAGATTAAATCCTTGCCCGTTTAGTTTGACTGTGTCAATACCAATGTGCATCAACAAATTAATATCATCATTTTGAAAATAAATGGCGTGTTTAGTTTCAAAAATCATTGGAATAGTTCCAGATTCAAAAACCGGATAAAAAGTATTGTTAGTTGGAGTGATACAAAATCCATCACCAAGACTTTTACTTGAAAAAGCTTGATCATCCATGGCACTAATATCATTAATAACACCATCACAAGGTGCTAGTAGTTTAATTGTCTTCATTACAATCCCTCCTTTATAGAAGTATCCCCATTTGATTTAATTACTTTTTTGTATCATTCAAATGATGTTTTTTTAATTCTTTTTTTAGTTCCGTTTCCATAATCATCTTGGTCAACATAAACTAAACCGTAACGTTTTGACATTTGATGAGTGGAGAAGGAAATAATATCTAAAGCGGATCAAGTTAAATAACCTCAGCACTCAACACCTTCACTTACCGCTGACTTGATTTGATCAATATGATCTTTCATATACTTAATTCGATAGTGATCGTTTACAACTTTTAAATCAGGATTATCCTCTTTAACTCCGATGCCATTTTCTAAAATGAATAACGGTTTTTGATAGCGATCATATAAATCTAACATGGCGATTTTTAAACCAACTGGATCCACTTGTCAGCCCCAATCAGTTTTTTCTAAATACTCATTAACCCCAGTAGCAGCGACATTTCCTCCAGTAACTTTCATATCGTCGCGATAAGTCGCAGTTCCCGAAGAGTAATAACTAAAGCCAATAAAATCTGCATTGTAATTTTTTATTAATCCCAATTCTTCTGGAGTAGTTTTTAATGTAACCTTGAGTTGATTAAATAAATCTGTTGCATACCAAGGGTACTCTCCTTTTAAAAATACATCAGCAAAAAAATAATTTTCTTTTTGCATTTTTTTATAGTTTTCTAAAACATCTAATGGATGACAAGTCAGTGGGTAAGATAACATTCACCCAAGCATAGTTCCAAATTTATTTTCACAATCA
This sequence comes from Spiroplasma endosymbiont of Panorpa germanica, assembly GCF_964019765.1. Taxonomy (NCBI): domain Bacteria; kingdom Bacillati; phylum Mycoplasmatota; class Mollicutes; order Entomoplasmatales; family Spiroplasmataceae; genus Spiroplasma; species Spiroplasma endosymbiont of Panorpa germanica. The sequence continues at coordinate 929,013 of NZ_OZ026461.1, forward strand.
ATTTCTTTTCCCAATTTAATAACTTTGGCATTGGCAACAAACTGATTATGAAAAGCATTATAAGATTGATTAACTAAATCTTTGGTGTCATCATATATTGCTGTATTGTCAAAGCCCAAATGATTAAATTCATTGAAAGGCACTCAGTATTGAACCTTGCCCTTAAATCTTTTCATCACACTAGTTGCATAGTTAACAAAGAAGTCAATAACTTTTTTATTATTTCAGCCACCATAATTTTGGGCAATCCCTAATGGAATTTCATTATGCTGGAGAGTGAATAAAACTTTAATATCATACTTTAAACATTCGTTAACAACATTTTCATAAAACTTTAAACCAGCTTCGTTAGGTTTGTCTTCATCTCCGTTAGGAAAAATTCGCGTTCATGCAATTGACATTCTAAATATTTTTAATCCTAACTCCGATAAGATTTTAATATCTTCTTTATAAGTCTTGTAAAATCCAATTCCATTTCTTTTTGGAAAGTAATAGTCGTTGACTGGGTCTAAGTACTTAGCTATTTTTTCTTGAGTCATTGTAATTCCTTCGATGACATTATTAACATCAAAATTTTTATCAATCGGTCAAGCATCAGCAGTTGAAATTCCTTTGCCATCAACGTTAGTGTAACCCTCTGCTTGATTGGCAGCAATTCCAGCTCCTCATAAAAAATCTTTTTTTAATTCTTTCATTTCATCACCCAATTAAATTATTACTCCAAAATTGTTTTAAAATTTAAAAAGATTTTATTGGGAAAAAGTTTTGCATATTGCAACTTGTTGTCAAAAAAACTAGAGTAAGAATGTTGGTTCATTTCCTCTAGTTATTTTTGAATTAATGATATTAATTATTTGTTGGTTAATGTAGTTAAAATAAATTTCTTTGTAGTTGCTATCAAATCGTGAATCCACAGGATCAATGATAATAATTTTATCACGAGCAATGTTTTCAAACTTTTTTGATTGTGATAGTGAACAAATCACATAAACATTTTCTGGCCAATGAACGTTAGCAAACACTTTCATTAAATACTCATTGTCAACTCCTGATACATAAATAATCATAATGTCGTTGACTTTCATTTTTTTTATTACAAAAGAAAAAGTTTTTTTGTTTTTAGGATTCCAGCAAGGCTTGTCAATTGAAAGTAAGTACTCATTCAAACCTTCACTAACATTAATATTTTCATAACTTGAGAGTAAATAAATATCTTCGGCTTTAATTACGGCTTCTGCTAAATTAACAATTTTATTTATTTGGTGGTTAATGTTTTGGATTTGTTCAATAAAAGTTTTATGAAACTCTTTAAATATTTCATCGCTTGTTGTTGGAGTGATAATACTATTTTGATTTAAAGTAATTTTTTCAACTTCTAATTTCAAGACAATAATAAAATCTTTATATCCTGAAAATCCAAGACTCTGACAAAATCTAGTTATTGAAGACTTGTTTGTAAAACAACCAGAAGCTACATCTGAAATACTCATGTCTCCAACTTGATGTACATTTTGTAGTAAAAAAATCGCCACGGTTTTATAGAGCGTATTTTTATCTAGGTTTTTGTATTTATTTAAATCTTCTAAAACTTGTCGCATATATTCAATCCCTTATAAAATTAGTAAAAATATTGTACCCATAATAATTGCTGCCAATAATGGAGCCGCTACGGGGATTCATGCATATTTTCAATCTGCTTTTATTTTACCCTTAATTGGTAATAAATGATACATCACTCGCATTGTTAAATCCCGAGTTGGAGAAATAGCTGAACCAGTTGTTCCTGAAAACGACAATCCAATTGCTAAAATAGCTATAAAGGTAAAAATGAATGATGTTTGAGGATTTAAAACATCATTGAAATTAAAAATGATAAAAACATAAACAATTAAAAAAATTATCGTGGCTAAAAATTCAGAAGCAAAACTAAAAAAGTTATTATAGTTTTTAGCAGCTGAGCAAAAACTCATTTTCAAGTAAAATGATTCTTCAGATTTAGCAGTTATAGTCATATTAACTCAATAGATCATTATCACTACTAGTTGTCCAAGAATATATCCCAAAATTTGGGCCACTAAAAATATTGAGATCAACCAATAAGAGGGAAAGTATTTTAATCAGTCCATAAAAATAAAAGCAAAAGTAATGGCAAAGTTTAGATGACTGACTCCACCAAGCATTAAACCAACAACAATTCCAATAGTAATTCCACTCGCCCATCCAAAAGCAACTTGCAATAAGTTTGATTTAACATTGCGACCATACGAATCTTTTAAAAAAGTATTGGCCATAATTCCATTACCAATGGCTACCAGTAGAAAACTACCAACAAATTCACTTAAAAAATAAACATCCCAATTTGTCATGATAACCTCCGTTAAATTAATTATATAATTTTGGGTAAAATAATAAGTTAATTGAAAAGTAAAAACAACTAATTGCCCAAGTGGGAACTAGTTGTTTTTATTGAAGCTTTAAAAAGTTAATAAATAGTTCTTGAAGCTTTCAATATTTTCTCAAAATCAAAATCTCAAACTATGGGCCTTTTTTTTATATTATCAAAAAAGAAATCTAAAAATTCTATGCAACTTTCATAAATGAAATTCTTATTTTTTGAATAATCAACAATGAATGTAGTGTAATGACTTTTATGATCATTTTTAGCATAACTCAGAGAAGAATCAAAATCTGATTTAAAAAAAGGTAATATGTATAATAAAGGTAATTGTACTTGCTTTGCTGTTTTTAATTTAAAAATAGATCCTATACCATGTGGTGGTTGGGTCTCAATTTGAAAAGCATTGATGGAATTTTTGTAATAATTTAAATTACTTAAAAAACGATCAAAGTTTTGCTTTACCTCCTCTGTTTCATTTTCCAAATTAAACAGACTTGAAAATCAGCTATCATCAATTTCAATACTCTTAATTGCATTTTTGTAATCTTCAAAATGGTCTTCTTTCAATTTAAAAATTTGAAAAAGAAACAATTGTTCATAATCATTTTCAAAAGTTATGCCTGCTTTTAAGGTATTTTTGTATATTTTATTTATTTTTCTAAAATCCTTATTTGGATTCTGACTAATGTACTGAAGCAATAATTTATTTTCTATTTCTGTAATTTTGTTATCTCATTCAATAAAATCACTGATTCTTATTTTTTGGTCAAAAATTTTATCAATATATTTTTCCGAATTGATTGAAAGCATAGAATTTATATGGTCTTCATTCAGAGAACAAACAAAGAATATTTTTTTTGATTTCATATTAAATAAAATATTCTTAAAAGTGGTGATAATCGTTAGTACGGTTTCATTTGAGCATCTATCTAATTCATCAAAAAAAATGATATAGTTATTTTCAAACTCATTAACTGTTTTAACAACTTCACTTATTACATTCGTAATTAGAGATGAAACTCCAACTGAATGATTTGAATTTAAATCTTCGATTGTATTATTTTTGCTCTCATTAGCAAGAGCACCTCAAATTTCTTTTGGAGAAATACCAATTTTGCTTTTAAGAATTAAACTAAATATTTTTCCAAACTTTTCTTTTAAATTGTGGGATTTTTTTTCTTGAGGAATAATTTGATCCACAATATCTTTCAAAACAAGCATTATTGTGTCATCTCTTACAATTTCATAATTTCAAGCATTTAAGACAATAGCCTTGTAGCCTTCCTTTTCAGATTGCTTTTCAATTTTATCTATTACTGTTGTTTTACCTGAGCCTCATTTTCCAGATAAACAAAAGTTATTAAAATCTGATTTTCCGCAATGTCATTTTTTTGCGGCTTCGGTTATTATTTCTGCTATATTTTCAATATTCAAATTTTTGTTTCTCTCTTTCTGATTTTAATTAATTTAAATCTTATCTATTTCTATTCTCCACTTTCTTTTAATAATTTTTGATATTCACCTCTCAACGATTTGGCTTTTGTTCGATTATTTTTCATTTTATCTAAAACTTTTTCCAACTCTTGATACATTTCATTAATGCTACTATCATAATTTTCAAAGTAGGTTATGACTTTACTTAAAACTTCTAACTTTTTGTCGTAATTTTTGATGTCATCAAAAATTGTCATATATTTGTCAACTGAGGAAATTATCGCCATTAAAGTACTTGGTCCAGCAATAATTACTTTTTTCTTATATGCTCTTTCAATTAAATCTGAATTAGTATTTATAAAACTAAAAATTGATTCTGAGGGAACAAACATTATCGCATAAACAGTATTGTCTTCAATGGAGATATATTCACTAACTTTATCAATATGTTTACTAACGTCATTGATAAAGGCTTTGTTATTAGTAGAGTCACCAATAAATTCTCCTTGATCGTTGAACATTTTATTGTACTCATTAAAAGGTAATTTACTATCGATTGGAATATTAACAAATCGACTGTCGTTTCCTTTAATCATTAAGTCAATTATTAAACCTTTATTTTGAGAAGACTTTTTCTTTAGTTGATACTGTCTTTCAAAGAGAATGTTTTGGTGATGAGATGATCCAGTAATATTACCAATGATTCTTTCTAAGATGTATTCCCCTGCTTTTCCAGCCTTGTTGTTTTGGACTAATAAATTTGAAATACTTTTAACATCACTATTGATCGTTTCAATATTTGCGGTATTTTTGCTTAAATTTATTAAATGGTTATTTATTTCAGATGCCTTATTATTTTGATCTTGTCGTAATATTTCATTCTTACTATCAATGTGTTTAGTAACTTCACTTAAGAGTTGATTTGAATTGGAATTGCTGTGAGTGACTAGTTTATTAATTTTTTCTTCAACATCTTTGGTTTTGTTTAAATGGTCGGTGAGAATATCGTTTTTTATTTTCTCCAATTCTAACTTTAAAGCATCCCCATTTAATTGACCATCTGTTACTAGATTACTACTGGGTTTTTTAAAAACCTTTACCACTATGATTGCTAGAACCACAATTAAAACAAGTAATAACACTAATAATATAATTTCTAGTATTGACATAAAGACCTCGCTTTGCTGTTTTAATTATATAATTTATTTGAAAATAATTATAGTTAAAATGTACTAATTTTCAATGGATTATCTAACAAAAAAAGTAGGTTTGCACCTGCTTAGTAAATTTAATTTAAACGAAAGGCAAATTATTGGCTTTTATTTTTAAGTCGTTTCGCTTTGTGTTCTTCAACTTTTTTTAAAACTATCTTTAACTAGATAAATCCTCTTAAAAAGTTATAACTTCAATTTCGATTAAACCATTTAATGGCAGGGCTCCAACTTGAAAAGCGCTACGAGCGGGTTTATGACCGACAAAGAATTTTTCATAAACTTGGTTCATTTCACCAAAATCATTAATATCTTTTAGCAAAAAAAGCTTTAATAATGTTTTTTTTTATAGTCAGCTTCATTTAAAATTCCTTCAATATTATTTAAATAATTTTGTGTCTGTTCAACAATACCTGCCCCCATTTGATTGGTGACTGGGTTAATTCCCAACTGACCAGAGGTGTATAAAATTTTGTTAACCTCAATAGCTTGTGAGTATGGCCCGATAGCTGCAGGCGCTAATTTTGTTTTAATTATTTTCATTTTTTTCTCCTTTTTTAAATAAATATTATTTCCAATCTTTCTATCAATTCTAATTGTTTATCCTTACTCATTCCAATATTAATTCTAAATCAAGATTCCTCATGAGAACCAAATTCATCACCATAAGGCTTCCTTCTATAAAATATGCCCTGCTTAACATTTTTTGAATTAAAAAAGAGTGATAAAGCACTCTTCAAAATTTATTCAAATTTCATAAAATGGCAATTTAAACTAAACTTAATCTGATTCTGAATTTTTAACAAGAAAGTCTGAAACGCCATTTCCCAATTTGCAATTGCTTGCATCGTGACTAGGTCTAAATTTATTATGCACTTGCAATTTAAATTTAATGAACCCTATATAAATATAAGAAAGCGATTAGATATCGCTTTTTTCATAATTATGACCTTACAAGTTAAATAAGAAAAGTAAATAGTAAAGTACAGATGCTAATAAAAGTGGTTTATAGTCAAAAACGGTGTCGTCTATTGGTCTCCCCTCTTTAATATCTAAAACTTTTATTAAACTTGAATGGTGTGTTATCGTATTTCTATGTTGAATAAGAAAATTTTTGAACATCCCTACTTTGTCTAACTTTAGGTTAAATTCAGATTCTCTGAAATTTGTACCTCTTATAAACCGTTCCTCTTTTCCTGTTATCTGAGCTTCTTTTCATTTTTCATTTTTTCTTTCGTTAAGAATTAGGTTTTCTTGCTCAAGAACATCCAGTCTATTAACAAGGCTATTGAATAAACTTTCAGCTTCATATCTGTTCTGATCTAGAAAGAAAATTGTATAATCGCCCAGACAATTTATTTTATTTATCACTCATCTGTTAAATGAAGCGTGATTTTTAACCATGTTTTCTGTAAAAATATTTTTTTTAAATATAAATTGTTCCGTTTTTCAAATCTCAACTTCTAAATATCTTTTCAATCTATAATTATCGACCAAACTGTTTTCGCCCGTAACAATTAAACCGTTTTGTAAAAACTCTCGCATTTTCTGTTCTATTTTTTTATGATTAACTTCACCAGAATTAAAGACAAAATCTGCAAAATTATTAAAAATACTATATTCGCTCTTATTTTTCATATTCTAATTCAATAGCCCTTCTTTCTATCCTAAAATTGTTTTAGTTATATTGGTTTAGGTGTCATAATCAATCACTTAGACTTTATAAAAAAGCGGTGTCAAACCAGTTGTAAATTTGTATATATTTTTATTTTTACACATCCCGCTCTTGTGGCTTACAAAAATATTTTTTATCGCTTTCAATATTTTTTAAATCTTAAATAAATTATATCATAACTAATTATTCATTTTAGTAAATAAAAAAACAGCAAATTCGCTAAAGTGTTGACTTATTAAGACAATAAAACTAAAATTATATATAAGGATTGCGAGATTTTTAAAATGGAAGAAAATAAGAAGTATCTAATAAGTGACTATGAAAAAAGATTAAATTTTTTATGTTTTAATTTAATGAAAAATGATAGATTAATTCATGAAAATTATTTATACAAATCAGGGAAAAAGTTTTTATTTTTTGGCAGTCAGATAATTATAGATCAGGATTCTATCAACACAGTTAAAAATTTTTTGCCCACTTTTTTCGAGAGTTTAAGTAAATCTTTTTTTTCAATCAACACCAAATCAAAGGGAGATGGATTGTATGAGAAATTTGCAACAATTTATTTAGAGCCTAATGTATTTAAAAAAATAAATGAAATCGGTTTTATCGGTGATAATTATAAAAAAAATGAAAATACGACTCGCTTTTCAAAAAATCAAAAGTATTCAAACATTTTTGAAATTATTACTGAACGCGTTTTGTCTGAGTTCAAGCAAAAAATGAATAAGGAGGGCCAAGATTTCAGCAGCTTCTTCTTAGAAGAAGCAGTAGGAACTATTGAAGAAGGAAATGCTCAAAAAAATGTGTTTTACATAACAACAATGGACAATGGCTATAAAACAAAATTTGATGTGCTGAAGGGCATTCTTGGAAAAAGTAATTTTTCTTTAAAATTGTTGGATCCATGAAGTGATGAATTTGTAAATGAAAAAATAATTGCAGAGATTGAAAATAATAGTTATTTTATTGTAGATTTGTCTCTTTTCGGAAAAAATGAATTAAAACCTAACATCTCATTTGAATTGGGGTATGCCAAAGCTTTGAAGAAAAAAATTATAGTTTTTTGCGAGGAAAAAGACTTCCAAAATTATTATAAATCTAATGGTTTTTCAGATTTGGGAAGTAGTTACTTTGTAAATACATACAAAGAAATAACAAAAGATTTGGACAATAAAGTCCTGAATGAAGCAATGGAAAAATTTATTTAAAATTAAAAATATGAAAGTTGGTATTTATGGGTTATATTTGTCATAATTGTGGAATGATTACTTTTGCAGAAACTCTAATTTTCCACAATAGGGTTTACTTCGACGAATACAGTATGAAAAAAACATTACAAGGCGGTGGATTTGATTACTCACCCACTGAACCTGGTTCTTATTATATTGTGTGAATTTGTTCCAGATGTAATCGGGTAAATTTAAATATGAATGGAAACATAAAACCAATATCTTTAATTCCGACTTACGAAAGCCTTGATATTTTGAAAAAACTCGATAAGTGTGAAGATAGTAATTTGATAAAACTATTTAATGAATTTATTAAGTGTGCTAATTTAAAATTTAATTCTGCAGCAGCAATGTTGGGAAGAAAAATATTAGCCCATCTAGTACAATCTGAGACTAAATTTAATTTTGACAAAAAAATGAGCTTCCAAACATGCGTTGAAGCAATTGAAAAAAGTGGAATACTTGGAAATAAATGAAAGCAAAAGTTGGAGAGTCTGAGAAAAATAGGTAACGCGGAGAACCATCAAATAAAAATAGCCACAGACGAAGAAATAAATTTGGTAAAATCTATCATAGAGGGTTTGATTGATAATATTTATCATTAAAAACTTAACTAATAATATTTAATAATAAATTTTATACTTTTATTAACAGTTATGTTAGGGAAACTAGAGCAATATGTGCTCACAAAGATAAGCAATAAGATACGTCTTTTGAATGTTTGAAAAAGGCCCGCAAAGACCTTTTTTTGTTTCCTAGTTTTAAAAATAGCAAATAGGTTATAACATTAAAGAAATCTTGGTAAAAACGTGACAGAAAATAATTTTTAAGTTTTTATGGTTGATAAATAGATCCCACAGGTTTTAGAACTACTCTAAGAGAATTATACTCAAGATATCACTTACCATTAATGATTACAGAAAATGGTGTAGGAACTCGTGAACAATTAAATGAGCACAATACTGTTGAAGATGACTATCGTATCCAATACTATCTAGAACACATTCTCCAAATGCGTAAAGCTATAAGTGAAGGAGTTGTAGTTATCTCATACAATCCTTGAACGGCGATTGATTTAGTCTCCTCACATCAAGGTTTTCAAAAACGCTACGGATTTATTTATGTGTATCGAGACGAACATAATTTAAAAGACATGAAACGCTATTTTAAAAAATCATTTTATTGATACCAAGGACTTATTAAGAATAACGCTAATAATATTAAATAACAAAAACCCAGTTGATTGGCCAACTGGGTTTTTGGATTTTAGTTTTGGTTGGAGGAAATTGTAGATATTGAAACAATTAGATAGTTTTGAAACAAATCTTGTTGAATATCTTCATCACGCAATTTTTTTAATTTTAAATAGTTCAAATTTTTTAGATTATTAAATATCTTTAATTATTTATAAACTAAAATTTGAAGTCAACACTATAAATAGATATATAAATGATCACAACAAAAACACCAACTTTTATTGAGAGCAATAATAGTCTCTTAGAGTCAGTGTTTTCAGTTTGTTAAAACTATTTATTTTAAATCTTCACCACAATTGGCGATAATTTTTGAATATCAGTGAGAACTTTTTTTCTATATCTTTTTAAGTCATTTATTTTTTCATCGGTGCGATTGATAAATACAAAGCCGTATCGCTTTTTTATACCCTCGTGAGTTGAAACAAGGTCAAAGGCACTTCAAGGATTGTAACCAAATATTTGCACTCCATCATTTAATGCTAACTTTAATTGCAATAAGTGATCTTGATAATATTTAATTCTATAATCGTCGTTAACTTCATTATTTTTATCTAATTCATCATAACCACCAATTCCGCTTTCAGTAATTATAATTGGTAGTCTGTATCGCTCATAGGTTTCTCATAATGTGTTTCTTAATCCAATCGGATCAATTTCTCAACCAAATTGAGTTTTATCTAAATTATCATTTGGTACTTGTTGATATCAACCAACAATAGATCTCAAACGTCGCTGGTCAGATAGTTCTTTTGTTGTTAGTTCTTTTTCAAATGGAGATTAAAAAATACTATTTCTTGAATAAATAACTAATCTATTATCCAAAGTTTTTTTTGAAAAAACATCATCTGATTAATGTTATATGTCTCTGACTTCACAATCAACTGGCGCGTATAACTTTATTTTCATAATAACTTCTTCCTAAATAAATTATATGTTTTAAGAAAAAATTATTGTTATGAATTGTCAAATTTTGAAATGGTTTAATTTTTTTAAAATATGGACGTAAGGTTTTGTTCTCTTTAAAAATGTAAATTATTATTGCAAATAAGCCATTCAATGGAAATTATTATTGTTATTATTTATTATATTTGTTAGAATAACTTTGGAGGTTTATAATGTTCAATATTTTACTTAGTAACAACTCAATTACTGATGCATTGAAAACGACACTAGTTTCGTGATCACTTTGATCTGCTATAATCGCAACAATTTCAGTAATTGGTTTAGGTTTTTTTCTTACAGTTAAAGGCTTTTTAAATAAAGACTGGGAAAAAGCCTTTACCCGTCTAGTAATGCTTGTTGGGTTGCCCTCACTTGCATTGAATGGATTTTTAAAAGACGTTACCCCAGAGGAATTGAAATCAGAATTATCAATTATTATGATTGGTTTCATTTTCTACTTAGTAATGACAATGGGGGCAAAAATTTTCTTCTATAAATACAACAAGGATATCCAAGATACACTTGCAATGTGTATCGCCTTAGGTTCAACTACCTTCTTTGGGATTCCGCTAATCACTGCTATTTATGGTAAAGAAGGTGCAACGACCGCTAACAACTTTAATATCCCTTATAGAATATTCCTTTATTCTCTAGGATTCTCAATTATGAGTAAAAAGAATATCGTAACTCAAAATGCTGGGTTTTTATCAAAGAAAGAAATTAAATTGCAACTTCAGAACTTACCAGTTCAAGAACAACAAGCATTCCTTTCAAATCAAAAGCAAATTCGCAATGAGATTCTTTTGAAAGAAGCTCCAGAGCGTAAAAAAATTAGAAATCAAAATTTAAAACAGATATTTTTAAATCCGATTCTAATAGCAACATTTTTAGGGTTCTTCATCTGAGCGACTCAATTAATTCCAGGAATTAAAGCTGTTCAATACGATGGTAAAGAAGCATTTTCACCACTTAGAATTGACTTACTATTCCCACCAATTAAATCAATTTTGGATACTTTAGCAGCAATATGTACCCCATTAGCTTGAATAGCAATTGGTATGACTATTGCTAAAGGAAATATTAAAAAAGCAATGAAATCAAAAGTGGTTTGATATGCAACTGCCATTAGAGTATTGGTTGTTCCAATTGTAGCTTTATTGTTTGTAGTATTGTTTGCTTGAATTGGATCAGCTAGTGGTGGATGAACCATTTCTTCTACTCAACTTACTGTTATTCTTATTATGGCAGCAACTCCACCAGCAAATGTTGTAGTGGCATATGCAATTAACTATGATAAGGAATCTGAGTTGGCAAGTAACGTAACAACATTATCAACAATTTCTGCTATTGTTACAATGCCAATTTGAGTAATCATTGGTACTGCAATTGGAGCTACTGGATTATTTATCAGTTAGATTTTAAAGGAGATTTAAATTTATGAAAATGATTTGTTATGGAGTTAGAGATACTGAAAAAGAATTCTTTAATGAGATTAATAAAAAATTTGGTTATGAACTAATTTTAGAACCAAAACTACTAACCCACGAAAATATAGATACTGCAAAAAACTGTAAAGCTGTAATGCTGCGAGCAAATTGTGTCGCTGATAAGGCTAACTTATTAAAAATGAAAGAGTTCGGAGTAGAGTATGTTTTAACCCGAACCGTTGGTGTCAATCATATTGATACTAAAGCTTGTGAAGAATTAGGAATGAAAACAGCATATGTTCCCTTCTATTCACCAAATGCTGTTAGTGAGCTTGCGTTGAGTTTAGGGATTGGTTTAATAAGAAATATTTTTCACACAACTTTCAAAACTGGAATGCAAAAGGACTTCACGGTTGATTCATTTATGTTTGCAAAAGAAATTAGAAATTCAACAATTGGTATTATCGGAACAGGAAGAATAGGTCTTGAAACTGCTAAGGGTTGAAAAGGAATGGGTGCCAAAGTAATTGGTTATGATATTTATGAGAACCAAAATGCAAAAGGTATTATTGAGTACAAAAAATTAGATGATGTTTTAGCTGAAAGCGATTTAGTAACATTCCACTGCCCTTATATTAAAGGTGAGAATGATCATATGATTAACAAGGAATTTTTAAGTAAAATGAAACCAAATTCTTTTTTAGTTAATGCTTCAAGAGGAGAAATTCTTGATCCAGTTGCATTGTATGATGCAATAAAAAGTAATCACATAAAAGGAGCGGCACTTGATGTTGTTGAAAAAGAATCTCAGATATTTTTCAAAAAATTTGGTAAGGAATCTATACCAGTTGATGAATATGAAAAACTTCACCAACTGTATCCAAGAGTTGTAATCACTCCACACATTGGTAGTTATACTGATGAAGCTGTTAAAAATATGGTTGAAACAACTTATATGAACTTACAAGAATACATTAAAACAGGTGACTGTAAAAATAAAATTAAATAAAAAAAATCATGGAAATTTAAATTCCATGATTTTTTTTATTTAAATGATAGTTAGCTTTTGTTTTTTCAATTTATTTTACATTACCTTACTGCACTATCCTGAAACTGAATTTTCGTTTCGATTATATCTAGAGGCGCTTACTTGACAATGGCAGGTTTTTATAGAGCTCTATCACCTTAACAAAATTAATTGAATTTGAATTAAAATTTCCTTTTTATAAAAATATCTTCATCTAACATATTTCAGTTTTAACTCAATTATTATTTTAATATAAGATTGCCCTAGATATTTAAAAGTTTTTTCATGATCATTTTTTAAAACCATGATCTTTATCTCTACCAATTGTTATTAAATGAGTTTTATACTAACAAAATTAGCTTTAAATCCTTTTATTACTATTCACTTTTAGTCTAATTTCTAAGTTTTTATCAAGTTTAAAGCAATTAATTTCTTGTGTTTTTCTTCTTTCTCATTTTTAATAAAGCTATTACTAATAGCTTCAAGCCTTCTAATCTTTGATACTTTTTGTTCTTCAACTTTATAATTACCAGTTATGGTTTTTTAAGCTGAATAGCTCATGGTGAAACTTTAATCAAATCAGCAGCAGCGTCTGAATCTTTAACGATACTTTCAGATGATACAGCAGTATGAAAATTTTGTTTGGCATCAAAAGAATGTGAACATTTGACCACCACAATTTTTTATTTATTGATTGTAGTAAAAATTATGCTAACCAATTCTCTATTTTGATAATCTAGGGTCTTTTCATCAGTTTACATTTAATTTATTTCCGGTCTAAAATATCCCCTTCCTTGAATAGGTTCTCCTTAACTTTGTTAAGTAGGCTCAATTCATTAGTCGAGGCGACGTTAAGGTCAGTTGATTTATTTCAGGATTTTATATTCCACTCTAATATTTCTTTAAAGTCAGAAATACTTTCTGTTTTGTCGTACGTGTTATAACGATTTTTATTTTGTTCAAGCATTCTGAAATTAAATCTCTCTGGGTCTATAATATTATATGATTTTTCCACAAAATTATTTATTTTTCTAAAAACCTCTTCATCCAAACACCCTGTTTTACAATCACAAGAATTAAAAGCTATTTTTTCGAAATCATCATTTGAAATATTTTTTAGTTTTATTTGTAGAAAATTATTAGTTACGGCGTATGTTTCTTTAGGCTCGGATCTTGAAAACATTTTGCAATTTGTCTTAAATTCAAAAAATTGTGGCAGCGGTCTTTTTTTAGATGTCAGAGAAATAAGATTCAACTCTAAATCGTTAGATCACTTTGACACAAGAAAAAAACGAGGATATTTAGCATATGCCCCCTCTTTTCTTCAAATTTTCAAGACTAAATTTTTTATAACCATTCTATCTTAAAACTGCACTTTCTTTTGGATCAAAACCAATAAGCGAGATGTAGTTACTTGCCAAGGGCGAGTTTTTGTAGTGCTCTCTCACTTTTTCAAAATTAATCACACTTGAGTCGAAATCGTCGTTTTGGTAAAAATATCTTCATCCAGCATCAATATGGTTTAACTCAATTACTTCTTCAATAGACAATTGTACTAGATACTTCAAAGTTTTATTAATGACATCAAGTTCCTTTTCTGTAAACAAACTCATATCACCTGAAACTAAAGAGTCAATATTTTGTTGATTAGAATTGATAGAACTTGCATAACTACCGTTATCAAAACTTTTAAATTCTAAACTGAGCATTTTTTCTCCAGTTATTAAAAAATGACTGAGCTCAATGAAATAAGCTGCCTTGTGTAACATAAAATAATGTTTTGTCACATCCTTCTGAACACCTATTAAACCCATTTTCTCATTAGAACTAAACTCTTTGCTATGTTTTCTAAAATAATCTGAAATTATATTTATAATAGCCTTTTCTTTATTTTTCATCCTATTTCCCCCAATTGATAATTGTTATTAAATTAATTTTATACTAATAAAATTAATATTAAAGTCTTTTCTTTATTATTTCTCACTTTTATTTTTACCTTCTAATTTGCGATCAAGCTCAAAGCTATTAATTTCTTCCTTCTTGTCTTCTTTATTATTTTTAATAAAGCTATTATTAATAGCTTCAAACCTTCTAGTCTTGGATATCCTATTTTCTTCAACTTTATAATGATCAGCTATCCTTTTTTTAAGCTTAATCGCTCATGGTGTATCTTTAATGAAATCTTTAGCAACACCCTCTAAATCTATTGTTTGACCTTCAGATAGTAGGTTAATAATAAAATTTAGTTTAACATCAAAAGAATGTAGCCATTTGACCACCTCAATTGTGTGCACATCACTTCTAGCAAAAATTCTGTTAACCAATTCTCTATTTTGATAATCCAGAGTTTTTTCAACGCTTTTTAAAACAAAATCTTCTGAGTCTTCAATAATTTCTTTCTTCATAATGTTTATTAACTTATTTTCTATTGTTCTTGAAAATGAGATCTTGAATTTCTCCTTTTTATTCATATGAAGACCCTTAAACATTTCATAAATACTCAAATTTTCTAAAGAAGAAATTCTAAAAGAAATTTGATGTCTTTTTTCTTTATTCATTTACTGTTTTTCCTTTCTTAGTTTCTGACTAATAAATAATCAAAAACATAAATAATTTAGCATTTTAAAAACCTCTTCTTTTTATCTAATAAAGTCGAAGTTTAAAAAGTCAATTTATTTATTTTTCATTCCTTAAAATGAAGATTTAAAAAAGAGTGCCAAAGCACTCTTTAAAAATTTATCAATTCCCAAAATAGTGCTTCAAACTAAACTTAATTTAATTTTGACTTTTTCGCGAAAAAGTCTAAAGCACTATGTCCCCGATCTGCAATTTCTTGCACCAGGACTAGGTTTAAAGTTATTATACATTATTAATAATTGTTTACAATATCTATTTTTATGATTCAAAATCTTCTAAATTAATTTTAAGACCATTTTGAACCATATTTTGTATCATTTTCTCAAATTTTTGTTCTCAAGCTTTGTTAACTTTTAACAATTCTTGTTCTATTTCTTTTGCACATTTTGACATATCGATTCTGTACTCCTTAAAAATTTTCTATTATATATACTATATCTTTTAATCTCGTTGAAATCAAGGTTCATATTAAGCGCAAACTTATAAAGCGTTACTGAAATAATCGGCGATTTTCACTAAAACTGTCTGTTGTGCATTATGCTTTTCTTTTAATACAAGAACCTGACAATTCTATTCAAGATAGTTACTAATTTCATTTGTATTTTAGTAAATTTAAGAGGTTTTTCAAAAGTGTAATAAAAATACACTTTAGTTTTATAAATAAAATGCTATAATTATATTAACCAATTATGTTGGGGACGATAGAGCGTGATGTGTTCACGAAGAACAGCTATAAGATACGTCTTTTGAATGTTCGAAAAAAGACCTGTAAAGGTCTTTTTTTTGTTACCTAATTTTTAAAATCTGCAAATAGGTTATAAAACTAAAGAAATCTTGATTAATACGGAGCATAAAATAGCTTTAAAGTTTGTATGGTTGAGAAATAGATCCAATTGGTTTTAGAACCACTTTAAGAGGATTATACTCAAGATACCAATTACCACTAATGATTACAGAAAATGGTTTAGGAACTCGTGAACAATTAAATGAGCACAATACTGTTGAAGATGACTATCGTATCCAATACTATCACGAACACATTCTCCAAATGCGTAAAGCTATTAGTGAAGGAGTTGTAGTTATCTCATACAATCCTTGAACGGCGATTGATTTAGTCTACTCACATCAAGGTTTTCAAAAGCGCTATGGATTTATTTATGTGGATCGAGACGAACATAATTTAAAAGACGTGAAACGCTATTTTAAAAAATCATTTTATTGATACCAAGAACTTATTAAAAATAACGCTAAAAATATCAAATAACAAAACCCAGTTGATTGGTCAACTAGGTTTTTGGATTTTAGTTTGGGGTTGAGGAAATTGTAAATTATTTTTGTAGTGATTTCTTTATTGATTAATTGTTAAAAAAATATTCTTTTGAAACAGCAACCTTTTTATATTAAATCTACATAACTATTTTAATTACTAAATCTCCACAAATAATTTTTTTAGACGTTCTGCTTTTTTTCCTATGTCAAATTTAGTTTCAACTGAAAAAAGTTTTTCAATAAATTTATCAAAATAAATTTCTCTAAAAGAAAAGGCACTATTAGAAATAATGGTGGTTTTTTTAGTTTTGGAATCCTTAACTTCTCTAGCAGCCATATTATATGATTCGACAAGAGCGTTTAAACAGTCTTGAAGATAGTAAGTAAGGTTTTCGTCAAATTCTTTATCATCCTTATTTAGATCAAAATTCACATTTTTAATTTCGCTATTTTTATAAATATATTCCTTGAAATCACCCGATCTTAATAAATCTTCAATTTTATCCCTATTTGAAGCTACCATTCACAAAGCTGATATTATCCATCATATTGTGCTTCTCATAATACTGCTTATGTCATTTATTTCTAATTTCTCTTTAAAGGATTCGATATTTATATTGTATTTAAAGCAAGATTCCAATTTCTCTTTTGAAACATCAAAGAAATTGATAATTGAGTAAAAATCCAATTCGTTTAAATTTTTATTCTGAAAAATCTCCTTGTAAATTTTTTCGTCTTCAAAAATCTTTGACTTATTCTGCAAAGCCTTTCAAGGTTTTCCCAATAGCAAAGCCATTACTCTTTGGCCTAGCACTTCGTTATTAATTGTTATTATTTCTTCTTTTTTAAATTTTTCCAAATTGATAATATCTTCTTTGTCTTCCTTATCTTTAAAATCTGCGTCACCTCTTTTAATATTTAAAATAATTCCGCGTCATTTTAAGAAATCTTTAAGTTCTCGCATTTCTTTAGAATTAGACTTAAAGTCTCTTGCTTTTATTGGTTTTTGGTTATTAGCAGCTTTGGTAATCGTTTCAATTACACTAATTAAATTTCCAGAATTTTCTTTTTTTGGTTTTATGATTTTAGCTAAAACGTAAACATCTTTTAGGATATTTTTATCTTGACTACCCCTTCAAAAATTATATAAATTTGTGACAGTCTGAGCTCCATTTACTATTGAGAAACCTTTCAGATGTATTTTGTTACTAAAAAAATCGGGATCATCAAAATCATTGGAAACAATTGTTATACCGTTATTAAAAATTCAAAATTTATCTCTTTGCTTTAATATAGTATCTTTAATTTCTCTGTCGACTTGTGAATTAGCTTTTCCGTTACTAATAGAATATCTTACATTATAATCGAATAGTCTGTTTTTAAATTTTTCATATGCCATGGCCAATGAATGCGCTTCAATTGACATTACAATGCCTTCTTCATCAGATGAACTATATTTTATTATATTGTTATTACCATCATTCTTATTATAATTGTTTTTATTTTGAAATTTAAAATCAAAATCTTTTACTTCGCTGCTTGATTCTTTTATATTATAATCTTTTAATGCTAAATTGATTTCAAATCTTTTCAAATCAAATATTTCTATTGAAACATTCTCATCTAATACTTTATCTAATTTAAAAATCATTTCTTTTATTTCGTTATCCCTTAACGTCTCATTAAAAAAAATAATTATTGTGATTTTAGGCTGTTCAGCTTCTTTTAGACTATCAATAACTTCAAGAAAAGATTGAGAATATTTTTTTTCATCAATCAATCCATCTTTGAAATTCTTTATAGCAATTTTTAATTTCATTATCTTATCAATTTTTTGTTCTGATGTAAAACCATCTTCAAAAACGGTTGCAAACATATACTCCTCATCTTCAATACGTTCACCTATATTTGGCAAATTTATCTTACTAATAAATTCAGAATTTTCAAAATACCATTTTTTTGTTTCCTCAAAGTCAGCTCCGCTTGAAAAATTGTAATGTGTCTTGACACATAATTTTTCATATTCATCCAAGTTATTTATAAAATCCTCTATTTCTTTATTCATTTTTTAACCCTCTTATCTTATTTACTACATTTACCAAAAAATCCAAATATTCATTAAAAATCACATTAGGTCCAAACTTCAGATTTTGATCAAGTTTATATTTTTGAATAGAATTTTCTTTTTTTAAAAAACTTTCATCTATGAAACGATTATAATCTCTCTTATTTTTGCATTGCCCCCCAGATTTTAGAAGGTTGAAGGCAAAAATCAAAGTACAATCGGGGACATGTTTTAAATCTTTGCTGTTTGCAAATGACAAATTTAAATAACGATTTACCCACTTTAAATTAATAGTCTCCATTTTCAGATCATTTGTTAATGAAAAAACTGGCGCTTCTGCATTTAGGAAAGAAACCTGAAAAAAAGGTATATTTACTGATCTCATATTTGCAGACTGACCTAATAAATTTTCAAAATTATTTGATAAATTTTTTGAAATACTTGATAGGTGCATTTTAACCTCGATTACTGCAACAATTTTTTTATCAGAAATTCTTTCAATCGCGATGTCTACATTTTTATTTACGTATGCGCCTTTAACGTTAACTTCATTTCCGGTCGTCTTCTTTGTCCTTATCATATAATCACTACCCAAAATAAAGTCTAGATCCTGAGAAATTCTTTCGTGTATCCCATCCACCTTTTGGCTACTTCTAGAATTTTCAATATGATTTGGTGAAACAATAAATTTAATTGTTTTTTCAACTACTTCAAGTATCCCGTTTTCAAATTTTTCTTTATTTTTTTCAGTTAATAAATTCTGTAACATTTTTATTTTCCTTATTTCTAATTATTTCCAATTGGTTTATTTTGAAACTTAAATATTTTTTAAGGTCTATAGATGAAAAAGAATAATACTCTCCATTTTTATCTTTTCCTAAAATTTTTAAATAATTAATAAACTCTTGCTCGCAAATTATATTTTTATAAAATTCAAAATTACGATTTTCATCCAAAATATATAAACCGCTGTAAATAACGCAACCCTCTTCAATTTCTCTAATTTTTATTGAGTCTATCGACCTTATTATAGAATTTATGGCAAATCTTTTTTTGTTAATATCCTTAATACCTTGTGTTCTTGCAAATTCATATCATTTCTGTGATTGAAGCGATCTTTTTTCAAGTTGTGGTTTGAATGAATAGAGATTTGAATGCATTTCTTTATTGTTAATTTTAATTTCCTTTAGAGTTACAGTGTTTAGATTTGAATCATAAGGAAAAAACACTTTTGTATAATTACCCGTTGAAGCTTTGTATGCCTTTGAAATGTATTTTCCGGTATAATCTTGGTTATAAAAAAATGAATCCAAATTGGTTGAGACCCCATTTTTCACATCAAAGTCTTCTCTAATTTTGGTATTAACAATTTTTTTAAAATCTATTAGATTTTTAACTGAGTCAAAATAAAAGCAGTTATTTAATCATAATTCTTTATATGGTAATTTACTACTAAACAATGGTTTTTTGTTTTTTTCATCGTATGTATAATATTCCATATTATTTGAGGCATGGTTAGTTTCTAAAATTGTAACTGCTGGATAGGTCACAACCCCCTTAAATGGGTTAAAATGTCTTAAATTAACCATTTTAGAAAGCATTTTATTTTCTATAAGAAACTTTCTCATTATTAGACCAGAGCTGCTCGTAAAAAAGGAATTAGGTGTGATATAACCTAGTTTCCCCTTTTCATTAAGCATTTCTATACCAAGCTCAAAAAAAATTAAATAAAGATCGATCATACCTTGTGTTGCAAATTTGAATTTCTTAAATTCAAAATTTAAGTCGTGAATTCTTATATAAGGCGGATTACCTACAACAAAATCCATTTTTCCATTAAATTTACTAATCTCAAGCGAATTACCGTATTTGACATCCCATTTAACTTTTTTTAAAATTCCGTTTTTTTCAACAAGATAGTCCAAGGATTTAATAGCTATTTTAACAGATTCAATTTCAATATCTACACCATGAACATTTGATTCTAATTTAGAAACTATTTCATTTTCAGATAAATTAAAAAGTTTTGACGAACTCAAAAATCTTTCAACTATTTTTAAAAGAAAAGCACCCTGTCCACAGCTGTTGTCTATTATTTGATAATTAAAGATTGGTTCACTATGAATATAACCAACTTGGTCAAGAATATTATTTACGATAAATTCAGGTGTATAAACTTCACCTGTTTTATTTTGATAGATTTCATTTTTCTTTGATTTCATAAAAATTTCCTCGATATTTAATATTATATAACATTAAATATCTAAAATAAAATTTTTATTACTTTAATTAATTTTCCGTGAACAAAATAATAAAAATATTATTGCAGTAATAGTTGTTGTCACCTTTTGGTTCAAAAAGATCTTTTTTATATTTGAGGAAAAAATAATAGATGATTATTATTAATAGTATAATATCAATAGAGGTATTATTATGATATTTACAGATTTAGAACATAAAAAATTAATTAAGACTTTTAAGGATTTAATTGCAAAAAGCCATGAAATTAAGATAATTTCACCCTTTATTACCAAAGAAGCTTTTAACCTCTTTTATGAAGAATTTGAAAGTTTCTTTGCCAATAATGGAAAATTACAAATTTTAACAACTACCTATAATAAAGCTGCTAGTTCTTTTAATATTGATGATTTAGCTCAAATTAATAAATTTAATAATACCCAAATTAAGGTCCAAGTTATCAATTACCAAAGCCCAATTCATATGAAAGTTTATGTCTTTAATACTAAAGATGGTATCTATGCAATCTCAGGTTCTAGCAACATGACCAACAAAGGACTAACAAGCGGAGAAATTAACTTTTCTTTTGTTAAAAACGAAGAAGCCCAGATATTAAACGATCACTTTAATTACATGTGAGATGATTGTGATAATCATTATGGATGGATTAATTTTAGCGAATTAGACCCAAATGATTTTATGAAATTTGATAACCATAAAGCCATTAAAGCTGAGGTCTTTAAACCACTTCTCTATCAAGAAGAGGTTATTGATGTTTTTAAAAAACGTAACCAGCTCAAAAACTTGATTGTTTTACCAACCGGGACTGGCAAGACTTATTTAGCAGCCTTCATTTACCAAGAAATTATGAAAAAAATGGCTAATCAAAGGATTTTATTTATTTCTCATCGTCAAGAAATTATTATTAATGCTAAAGCTATTTTTGAAAAAATCTTGAAATTAACAAATACCACTTTAATTAAGGGTGGCTGGATTGAAAATTCAGAGGAATTAAAAAACAACCATTTATTTGTAGTGGATAAAAGCTTGAATAATCTTATTGACCAAAAAAAG
The DNA here is from genome assembly GCF_964019765.1 of Spiroplasma endosymbiont of Panorpa germanica. Lineage (NCBI taxonomy): Bacteria > Bacillati > Mycoplasmatota > Mollicutes > Entomoplasmatales > Spiroplasmataceae > Spiroplasma > Spiroplasma endosymbiont of Panorpa germanica. The sequence goes on from NZ_OZ026461.1 coordinate 950,898, forward strand.
TTACAAACAAATGATTTTGGAGTAATTTATTTTGATGAAGCTCATCATTTAGATGGTAAAAGTGAAACAAATATTATTGCCAAAATCGAAAACTACTTTAAAGCTCAATACAAAATAGCTTTGACAGCAACTCCTGAACGTATGGATAAATTCGACATCACAACAATATTTGGTAAACCAATTTATGAGATGCGTTTAAACGATGCTCTAGAAAATAATCTAGTAGCTCCGTTGAACTATTTTCTCATTAATGATGACTCAACAGTTCTAGATAACCAGGACTTAAATAGTCTTGATAGATTAACACAAAAAATTAACACAAAAACGAGAAACGATTTAATTTTACAAACCATTGAAAAGCGCATTTCTTATATTGATAACAATTGCGTGATTTTTTGTACTACCATTGAACATGCCCAAGTCATTAATCAGATGCTACTTGAAAATAACTACAAAAGCGCCGTTCTTACCAGCGAAGACAATAAGGAACGATCAACAATTTTAGAAAACTTTAAAAATCAAAAACTTAACTTTTTGTGTGTCGTGGATATTTTAAATGAAGGTGTTGATATTCCAAACATTAACAACGTTATCTTTGCTCGTCCCACAAATTCAAGTACTGTATTTTTACAACAATTAGGTCGTGGTTTGAGAAAGCAACCCGATAAAGTTTTAAACGTCTTTGACTTAGTTGCCAATATTAACAATGATTCATACTGGTATAATCGTTTAGCAAATATTACAAATTTGGTAAGTGATAAGACCAATAATAATTATCAAATTCAAGAACTACAAAATGTTAATTTAGTCTACGATCAACTAAGTTATCAAAAAATTATAAAAAATTTAGCCATGAAATGAGACACTCAATTTAATAAAGCTGTTGGTAGTTATAAAATTAGAAAAACACTATGCTATGATGACTTCACTAGAAAAGAATTGGTGGTTTATTTTTTATTTAATAAAAATAGTGATAATAAATGGGCAAATATTTTATATCAATTTAGTGATAGTCTAGAATTGTTTGATAATATTAGCTCATTGGAAAAAATGGACCTGCGATCATTGGAGGACGATTTTAAAGATTTAAAATTCTTTAATTTTATGAAGAAGTATCAAGATGAAAATTCCAACGGTTTAAATTCAGAAGATGCGAGAAAACTAGTTATAGAGCATAATAAGAAAACTCGCGAGTACAAACTATTGTATAACTTTGTTAAACTCGTTGAACCCGAAATTGAAGAATTATCTATTGGTGAAATTTTAACTAAAAAAGTAGACAATAAGTACTTATCAACAATAACTATTGATCAGAGTGGCTATTTACTAAAATCAGGTTCACATTTTAAACCATATGGTCGTAAAATTTATGAACCCCTTATTGAAGATTTGTGAAGTAAACATTGTCATTTAGGCAACTTGATTGATAAAGAAAATAATATATTTATTTTAAAAGAAGATTTGCACTTTCCTAGCCGTAATCTTTTAGCACAATTTGTCATTGGGGGTAACGCAAGTTTTCCAATCGAATTTAATATTGAAAGACTTGGTATCTCGATTCAAAAATATATTGTTGAAAAGATTAAAAAGATTATAAGTTAATTAAAATCATTGATTTTTTGACAACAAAGCTAGAATATTAGCTGGTTATACTTTTGATTGAAAATCAAAAAATAACGATCAAGTTTTTGATATTGAAATTAAAGATTTTAAAAAACGCTGAAACTTAGTTAAAGATGATACTTGAGCTATATCAAAAGATTCCTTCGAGCAAGTTGGATGTATTCATACTTCACAAGGAATCGAGTTTGATTATGTTGGGGTAATAATTGGTGATGACATGTTTTATGAAAATAATAAATTAAAGACTGACTTTAAGAAACGTTCAAAAAATGATTCTAGTGTTAAAGGGTTAAAAGGTAAAAAAATTGAGCCATTAAAGACTCAATTTATTGGTGATAAAATTATTAAAAAATACTTATAAAACCTTAATGACTCGCGCCATGAAAGGTTGTTATATATATTGTGTTGATAAAGGGTTGGGTGAGTATTTGAAAGATGAGTTGCTAAAAATTTAAATACACAAAAAAATAAAATAATTAATTTTGCATTTATTTTTTGAGTAAACTAAATTAACCGAATTGCTTTTGTCATTATTTACTCTTAATTATTAAATATTCGAAATGATATTTAAGATATTAATAGTAAATCGTTGAATTTCAAATTTCTTTAAAACTTAATAATCTTGTTTTCGGATGTCCAAAAAGTCATTTTTTAAATTAACTTTAATAATTAATTTAATTACTTTTGTATTTTTGCTGTGTTTGACATCTATTTGTCGTCAATATTATTTGTTGTGTTTATGTAATATGGTTCGTCATAATACCTTGTAAATTCTTCATCTGTATTTTTAGGTATAATATAGGCAAATATTGGCGCTACATCTAAAAATGTATTTTCTGGGTTTTCTTTTGAAATAATTTTTGAAAATACAATGAACAAAACAGGTCCATCGCTCATTTCTCTTATAACAGCTTTTTGTGACTTGAATTCTTTTTGTGATTTAGAAATTAATTCAAAATTTTCAGATGCTGTGGTTAGTACGGTTTTCACTCTAAAAGTTTTCAAATTTGTTTCATCATCCATCTGAAGGTTATGGGAGAAAATAGACTTGCTTGATAGATTAATGTTAAATTCTTTAGTCTCAAAAACACCATTTTTATTTCCTTTATTTGTTGGAATAACAATTTTTCATTTTTTATAAAAAGCAGCATTTTTGGTAATTTTATTTATTTTAGATAATGTTAATTCAATTTTCTCCTTTTGAGATTTAGGCAATTTTAAACTATTCAAAAAAAATTCAATTGTTGAGAATTCAACACTTTCATAAATTTTAAATCAAGGGTTATTTTCAGCAACCTTAAAACTCTCTATAAATTTTTTTGTCAACTCGAGGTTATATTTATTTGAATTTTCATCTCTAAAGTAAGTAGATAAAAAATTTCTTCCACTAAAGGTAGTTCTATTTGCTTCAATAGCTCCTTTCATTTTATTAGGAGAGGTTGGTATCAATCCTGGGTTAAAACTTTTTATTTTAATATCAAATTCGTCTGGGGTGATATCAAGACTATTCATTTCCCTCAAATCAGTTTTTAAAGTTTCAAAGTTTGAAAAAACAGAAATTAAATAATTTATAATCTTACTTGTTGAAAATATCCTAATTAAATCAATGTAGTCACTTCTATATCCATATCATCTAGTCATTTGCATTATCGTATCTGCAAATCCAGTATTTCTGTAGAACAGAACCACCAACAAACATGGAACGGTCAACCCTCTAGATAGTTTATATCCTCCAATTCAAATCTGCAATTCTTTAGAACTGCTGATTGAGCTGTTATCTTTATTTACAACAACCGCTTCGATTTCATCCTGATTTAATACTAATGAAATTTCCTTCTCCACACTTTCCCAACCGAAATTACAAACTTCTTCAAATTTTTCTGTGTAGTTTTTTTTAATTTTGTTTATGAGATCTTGGCTATCTATGTTGCTTTTATAAAATTTAACTAGGTTGTCCATTTTAATCTTTATTTCTGATTGAGCGATATTTTTATGATTAATATTAATCATAAGAGTTTTTATTTTATTTTTTTTAACTTCTAAACTTTTTTCTCTCAATCTCAAAATTGAAGAAGACAATAAAAAATTTATAAAAACCTTTTCAAAAATTGGGTTTTCATTTATTAGTTTGGGATTTACTTTAAAAGATTCATCAAAATTTTTAACTACCTCTTCGTTTAAGATAGAAACAGCATGATCAGAATTTTCACAAATTTCGTTAAATTTTGAAAATCCAGTATAATTTGATCCCGGATTTAGAATCGTAATAAAGTCGTCCGGGTATAAATTAACACCATTGGCAACTCTATTTTTATCTGTCAGTAAATTAGCAAATGGGGAAGCGGTATATCCAATATAAACTTTACGTTTAAACAAATTATAAAGCTTTGTAATCTCTTCAAAGGTTTTGCTAACTTCACCTTCTGGAGCATTACGATTTTTATTATCTAAAGATGCCAAATCTGATTCATCATCAATTATAAGGGTCTTATAATTTATTGGCTTATTATTACCATCTTCACTCATTTTTTTAACTTCTTCGAAGTAAGAATTTATTTTTTTAAGAACATTGACATTTTTTTTAATAACTCATACACTTTTCCTTTTTATTTCATTGGATTTATTTTGAAGTACATCTTTTTTTAAATCTCCATTAGCCGTTGGTAAATTAATCCCCTTATCATTAAACAATACTCATTCATCAAAATTATTATTTGTTCCATCTTTTGGATAATTAACTGCTGCTTTGGTTCTTTCCATCGTTTGAAGTCTAAGATCTTCAATTAATCCAGAAAGAATAATAACTCTCATATAGCCCAAATCAAAAGCCAAATTTGCAAGCGCCAAGAAGTTGGTAGTTTTACCAGATTGTATATCACCCAATGCCAATCCTTTTATGGAAAATTCTTCAGCTTCATCTGAAACATTTATTTTCTTTCCAATCTCTAATGTGGTTCTTTTAATTTCTTCTATATCATCATATAAAAACTCGCCTGAATTTAGAAGGTTCTTTATATAATCCTTAAAATATTCTAAATTTTCCTCTTTTATTGGATCAACGAAATATTCCTTTTTTCTTTTGATCTCAATAGTTTTTGAATAACCTCTATCCAGTAACTCTAGTAACTGCTCTCTTGTGATTGGGTGTTTTTTAACTACTAGTTGTATGGCTTCCTCTTTTGATTCTTCTTCTGTCCATGCTAAACTTAAAAAACTCTTGTAGAGATTTGTAAAGTCTTCTAAAATTTTATAACACATTTTTTCTAATCTCCTTCATTATTAAACTAACTTTATGATTGTCAAAGCCAAATTCGTTAGATAGTACATCATACAATTTCAGTTCACTCATTTCAGAAGACAATATTTTTAATTCATCGAGATTGTCCTCAATACTTTTTTGGTTATTTTTATAAATTATTATTTTGAGATTGTTAGTAAACACATTTCCTCTTATTTCATAATTTAAATTATCAACCGAATTCAGAACTGAAAAAATAATGTGAGCACTAGTTTTAATTTTGGTTTTTTTACTTATTTCAAAAAAGGTCATTTCAATATTTTCAAATTTCGATGGATCTATGCATCTAGAAAATAAATTGAAATCTAATAATTCCTTTATTTTATTAAGATAGTCTCGGTAATTTAAACCATGAATTTCTTTAACTAGTTTTATTTCATTTGGTCTGATTAAAATTATTTCACTATTTTTAATTTTTTCTATTATGTTTTTTTTGAATTCTCCAATACTTGTTTTTAATCCCATTTGTCTAAAAATATTAATAAAAATGTCATCCAGATTTGTTAGATTTTTATTAAAAATTTGATCATTTATCAGTTCTAGCATTATAAGTTTCTCCAAATTTTACTTAAAATATATTCAGATATACTAAGTTTTTTTTCATTTAACTCACTTAATAAAGCGTATTCCTGGGCAAACATTCCATGCGCTTTAAAGATTTGTATATAACCGATTATTACCAAAGGATTTTTTTCAGTGCAATATTTATCCTTATCTTCTAAAATTTTAGACGCTAAATTTTTTTTCATTCTTACACTTACAGAGCTAATTTTTGAGTCAGAGTCAATACCGTGGCAATCAACAATTAAATTAAAATATAAAAATTCTCCGTACTCTTTAAAAGACCCGCTGTCAATATATCCTCTTAAGCAACCTATATTCATCAAAACCTCTTTTAAATAATTATACAATAAAAATATATTATATTATTTTATTTATAAAAAATTTCAATAGCAATTAAATACTTAAAAATTGCTACAATTTATAGACAAACCTAATATTCTCTCCTTTATTATAAAATAACCAATATATGAAAATTATTCGTTCTAAAAAAGGAAAAAACATTAAAAATCCTCTAAAGATTTTAGAGGATTTTGATAAAAATTGCTTATTAATTGAAAAAGCAGTGCAATTAGATTATTATTTTAGTAACGTAATTACATGGAGGTAATATTATTAAAAATAAAATTAAAAACAATCCAAAACTAAGGCTTTTCATTTACGGAAAGGAAACTAATTACAAAATGACTTTTTGAGAAAAAATTGATTTTATCCGCTATATTTTAATTGCGATTATTTTTTTATTTTTTATTTTATCGTTACCTTTTGCTATTATTTTTCAGGGAATTGGAGATGGATGGGTAACTTATTTTTCTCTATTTTTATTAATATTTGTTAATGTTTTAGCTGTTATATTACTAGCTTTTTGAGAGGTTAACTTGGATGAAAAAATAAATCATCGGCAAATTTTTGGATTTAAAGGTAAAGAAAGTTACAACGTCATAGGAAAAAGGTTAATAACAAATTGTAAGGCAAAAAATATTTTTTTGATTCTTTTCGCGATAGTTTTATTTATATTTATTGCTTCAAACTTCATCGCAACTACAAAATTTATTGCTTATTTTAAAATTCATTGACTATCTAGTTTAATGATTGATTTGACCAATTTCTTTATCCTTGGGATATATTTAAAACTTTTAGTAAAATTTATTTCAAAAATCTTTGCAGCTAATAAAAAAGTCAAAGATAACATAAATAAATTCTATGAGGCTAATTTGATTTACTCTAATTTGTTTAATGACTTTGAAATAGAAACAAGTCAAAGATTTGCGGTAAACAGAAAAATGGGATTAAATTCAAAAACTTCATATTTTAGCATTCAGTTAGAAACAGAGAAACCAGGTTGAAATGATGAAATATTAAACGAATATAAGGCTCTTTGAACTGAATTTTGACTCTTCTTTGAAAATGTTGAAAATCAAAAAGGTAAGAATTTTAACAAAATTACAAAAGAATACATTTTTATTTTTAAAAATTTTCTTGAAATTTAATGAAATAAATTATCATTAAACTATATAAGATAATTATATTCAAAAACTAAAGTATTAGATTATATTTTACTAATTATTTAAATCATGTAATGAATTTTGAGCCGAGAAGTTTTGGAAGCTTAAAATTAAAATATTGAAATTAGTTATTCCAATTTTAGTCCTAAATTTCATTATGTGATTTATTGTATGAATGGGCGCCGATTTTAAATATTTTTAAAGAAAATATTGTAAAAAATTTCTTCAATAGTTGATAGCAAAATTATTCTTAGGCAGTTATACGACAAAGAAGTATTATTTTCTAATTTATAGACATCTCCATGCATAAGCGAATTTCTTAAATCTAAGCCATTGTTTTTTATATCCAAATAAAGGTGTCAATATATAGTTTCAATTGTCTCTTTTGAAATGAAGTCTAAGAAAATAGTTTTAAAATTATATTCATCTTTTTCATAGTTCTCTATAAGATCTCTTGAAGGTTTAAACTCTTTTTCTTCTCCATTATTAGAATAATTTTTGAAATAAATCATCTTAAGTAAATTTTCAAATACACTAATTATTGAAAATAATGAGCATTGCATTTTTGCAAGATTTGCAAATTTTCATTTTATCTGAAATGTACTAAATAAATTATCAAAGTGTGATTTAAAATATTGAATTTCATAGTTACTTAAATTAAAATAATTTAAAATTCAATCAATTTTTCTAATCAAAATAAGATAGTACTGAGCATAATATCTGGGATTATTTATAAAAAAAACATTAAAAAAATTTGCAATATTATTTATAGAAGACTTCTGAACGGATACTTTTAACTGAGAAAAATTACCTGGATTAAGTATTTTTACTAAATTAGAATTTACATTATAATTTGGTAGATATGATAATAATTTTTCTGAATTATTATTAAAAGATAGAAAAAGAAACCCATTATTATTTATAATTTTTTTACTTTCATAGGTATATTTTTTTAAGTCATCTTTAGACATTTCGAAGTGACTTGATTTACCAAATACCGTTGTACTAGCATGATCAATTTGCACAGAATTATCCAATATTTTTATATTATTTTGAATAGAACTGCTATTTATAACTCTACTTTTCTCAAACATAAATTTGAATTTTTTTAGTAAATATTCTTTTAAATGAAAATCTCATTTTTTGTCTTCGAGAACTTTCTTCGTAAATTTATTAAATATTTTCTCAACTTTATTAATTTCATTTGAAAAATCAAAGTAAAGTAAAAGACATTCAAAAAACAAATCACAGTTATAAAGATCATTCATGTAGAAATCATTTTTTTCAATTATTTTTACAAAATAATATTTTAAATCCTTGTTAAAATTTTTAAAATTATTTAAAATAATATTTATCATGAAACCTTCATTAGCAAGTCTATCAATGGTTAACTTCTTTATTTTATTGTCGCCATCAACTTGATACTTCTTTTGGAAAAAAACATCCTGCAAAAATTCCCTAAAATATTCAGAAAGCAATGTTTCATCCATAGTCAAAATATAATTAAAATTTTTTTTAAAAAAATTAACCATGTATAACTCCGTTTTATTTTTTCCATAATTTAGTTCATCCACTATTTTTTCAGTCAATTCGGTGTAATCTTCCTTAAAATTTATTTCGTCTTTTGATTTTGCTTGTTTTCAATCTTTTATAAATTTTTGAATTTGTCATTGAAAAATATGAATTTCAATTTCATTTATAAGTTCCTCATATGAATTTATTTTTTCTACGCATTTATTTTTATGATTTTTGATGTAATCAAAATTATCTCTAACACTGTCGAGAAATGATTTAGCAAAAAAATTATTTAATCCGTAAAATTTAATAAATCTTTTTTTATTTTTCAAATTAAACCTCCAATAATTTAGTAATTTTTCAAATATATAATATTATTATATATTAATTAACATTTGAAAACATAATAACAAAATTAAAAACCTATCTATGCAAAGTAACACCTAAGTTTTTGAATTTGCTATGTATGACTTAAAATTATATTTATCAATTAAATAATTATGCTAGTTGAATTAGTTTTATAAACTAAAATCCAGATCGGATATTTATTAACTAAAAAACGTCTCATTATTGTTTAGTCAACATTAATAAGCAATTTTGTATAGTCAATAATTTATATTAAATCCTTTATCTTGATATATTGAGTGATTTCCTTGTTATTAAAGTCAATTTTAATTTTTTTTCTCAATAAAAGACTATTTGTGGGATGGGTGTGGCCACAATCAATGTAATAGACGAAATTTGGAATTTGAATTTTATTGGCCTTGTATATTTCCTTCATTAAAATATGAGGCTTAATTTTTGAACCAAAGTCTTCATATTTTTCATACTTGCCAAATATAATAGCTTTGATATTTTTTAAAGCTCCGCTGATAAATAAAAATGAAAACAACTTTTCGATCTGCTCCAAGTTTTTATGACTATCTTCAATAAATAAAATTTTGTTTTTAAAGGATTTTGTTTTTCAAAATAAATCGGTAGTTGCTAAAGAATTCAAATTGCCCCCAATTAGTTTCCCTTTTATAATCCCCTTGCCTTCAAATTCAGTTTTGTTTTTGTGCTTTTGCTTGGCATTTTCAAATTTATCTCAATTTATGTAGTCATCTGTTCAATAGTCAAATTCTTCAATGACATTAACTTTGCTTGTTATAGATTCCATCAATTTAGCATATGTTTTATCAGAATAAATTTTCTCTCATTCACCAAAATGAGAAATTAATGATGGACCGTAAATTACTCGAGCTTTTGTTTTTTGAGAAATTGTATTTAGAATTGGTGAAACATCAGAGTTTCCAACAAATATCATGTTTTTATTTATAAGTTTAAAATCGATTAAACACACTATTGAATTACTGCAAAAACCCCCAATGGATGAGATATAAATATCGCATTTTAATTTTAATAAATTATTGAATTCATTGGCTCGATCTTTAATACTCCCTGATCGATAAAAATCTTTATTATAAAAAAGTTCTCCAAGAATAACTTCATGACCTTTATTTTGCAAAAACTCAATTGCATTATTCGCTCGATTTGGACATTGCTGAAAAGCTGGGGCACTTGCGCTAAAAACTCCGATCTTCATTTTAAAACTCCTTATTTTTTTAAAATAAATTTTACTAGTAATTAAATGTTTCTATTCCTAACAACAAATTTCTTTCTATAAATATAATACTCTAAATTGGTAACTTATCAAGTTGATATTCATACTGTATAATTTAAATTCTAAATCATCCTATTCTAATTGAACTATTAATCAAGAGTTCAATTTAACTATTTATAACTTCGTTTACAAAAAAAGCTTTAAATAAATGTAATATCAATGTCGACCAGGAATGCATCGTGTCAATATATAGTAAGATTTTCTTCAAGATATTCATCATCAATTTCAGTGGTTTTATTTTCAAGCGTAACTATGATGAAATCATTATTTTTATCGATTACATGTGTTATATCTACGTGTGTATCTAATCCGTAATAAATTTTTTGATCTATTTTTGGATCATAGGTTTTGTCTAAAATATTAATAATAAAGCTGCCCTTTCTTTGAAACTCATTAAAATTGCACTTAAAATTAGGTTCGTCAGCACCACCATAACTTAGTTTTGAATTGTAATATAACTTAGCAGTACTGCCAATTTTATAAGCTATTCCTCCTGCCAATTGTGAAATAGTGGCAATATTTGATCCTATCTTCAAACCAATTCTCAAATAATTAATATCGGGATTTAATTCCTTTATTCTGTCTAAAACTAACTCTCTTTTTGGAATTGGGATAAATCCTAAATTCCTTTCTTGAATAACACTGTTCAAATCAACTCTAGATTTCCCACATGAGACAACCATTGAACTTGTGGTTGCTGCTACTAAACCCGAGAGCATTGTTAAAATAATTTTTTTCATATTAAAGTTCCTTTCACTATTTACATTTCCTCAATATCATCAGCATTAAATCCCATATTTTCTAATTGGGTTCAATTGTATTTTTGACCTTTATATTTAAACAAGAGTTTTAATTCCCCCTTAACTACATTTGGGGTTGGATAAAAAGCGTTTCAAAAACCCATTGAAAAAAGTCTTCAAATATCCGCTTTATTTATAATTCGAGATTCTTTATATTCTCATCCATAATGAACCAGATATCTGTTTGTGGGTTTATCATGTCCATAAATCACAATATTATGCTGATTTTTAGCTCAAGAAACCATAACTGGAACATCGTATTTAATAAGTCACTCCTCAGGACTTGAAGTATGCAACCATGCAGCACTGTATTCATCGTCCATTTTTCAAGGCAGATTTAAATGCTTATTTCAATTTCTGAAAGTAGTGTGAACAGAACCCCCTCCTTTTAAATCTGTTTTTTTATTATTTAGTTCTCATAGTTTAACGGGTAAAGATTTTTCAGGTTTATTACCTTGATAGTGTTTATGATATGGTGCGATGATTTTCTCGCTGTAATTGTTTAGTGAGTAATCAAAATATTCATTAAAAGAGTTTTGGGTAAAAACAGATGGAGTTTTAAATAATTCCAAATATGTCATTATCGTTGACAAGGAAATATATTCACACAATCCCATTGAGCCTCTTAAAACAGTTTTATCTGTATAGCCAAATGACTTATTAGATTTTAGTTTTGTGAATCATTGATAGTTTGTCACCTTATTAGAAAATCCAAGTATTTCCCTATCTGTGGCTGGCGTACCAATTGGATTGCCCCCTGATTACCTAACTTGGGATTCCATATTAGCTTCTTGAACTAGGATATTATTATTATTTTCGTTGTTAACATTTTTTATTGCTAGCAAGTTTGGTGTTGCTATTAAACTTGAAAGTAATATCGAACTAATTTTAAACATGATCTTCCTTCCTTTGATCTTGTGAATTTATAAAGTTATAATCTCAAGATAAGGGTTGGTGTCACAGCAAACAGATTCTTTTTCTACCGTTATAGTACATTTAAATTTGCTATTTGTCCACTGTAAATAAAAACATCATTAATTTTTTAATGATGTTTTTATTTTATTAATGAATATAGAGTTTTAGACATTTTTGGCCTTAGTCAATTTTTTTAAATTTTTAGTTTTGATTTTTTTAGTTTTTTCAATTTCTATAATCCTTTTCATTCATCTTTAAGAATAGTTTTTAACTTAACAGTATCTTCATCATAGTCTTCTAAAATTAATGAAGCACTACGGTTTTCGAAATATTTAATTTTTCCTAAAAATATTTTCATTGAGAAAGTAACTCCATAACTAACCATAATAGAGCTCACCCCTCACAGATAACCTCCCCCAAATCAAGTGGTAACCACAGTTGGAGCAAGAGCATTTTGCAGGTACATCAAGATTCCAAAAATTAAGCCGCTTCCCTATAAGACGTAATTATTTGAGGTGATCAATTAAATTACAAACAAAACGTCGAAGACAATATACTTCAAGTGGGTTTGAATATTTCACAGATACTATGCCAGTATGAAAAATTAAAAATAATTTGGAAGTTGAAATTTATAAAAATTAATTGGTAAAAATTTAGATTACTTAAAACAATCTTAAAAACCTTGCAATATTTTTTGTAAGGTTTTTAAAGATGCTAAATAATTTATGCCCAAAAAAACACCATCAAGAAATCTTGATGGTGTTTTGAAACTAATTTTTAAATTGAGGTTTTTATTTTATCCATTGGGCTTATTAGCATAAAATGCTAATATAAAAACTCAACGAATGGCATCAAAAGGATAAGAATTATCTCAAAATGTTCTAGTGATTCCACCTCAGTTAGTGACGGTTGGTCGAATTCTTTCAGCTCAATTAATTGAGTTGAAAGAGTCTGCCTCTAATACTCCAACCATTAAAGATGTTACTCGATAAAAGCGTAGCGATTCAGAAATCAAAGTAATTAATATTACTAAATTTCTATTTTGCGTTCCTGAAGAATTAGAACTTGAGCTAAAATTCAGTAGACTTTGGTACATATTTGAAACAGCTGCCCAATTAATATGCAAATTACCATTACCAATTAAGTGATTATAATTTCCGGAACGATAAAGTAATCCAGCGGTTCTGAACCCTTGAATATTTCTAAATTGTTGATCAACATCACCAAAATGAAAGTATTCGTTATTATTATTTATAATTCCTGCAACATATAAATCACCAAGAGTGACAACAACTCTTATTCCTGGGCCCTCTTCATATTGAATACCACTATGTCGTAAAGTTAATAGAAAGTAGCCATCTTGTCTTCCATCTAAACTAATCAAAGGTTCGCCAATATGTCCCAATTGAGCTATTCTTGTTGCAACCCCTCTGGCAGAAACCAGGTTGAGCCTAGTGATTGATAATCCCTCAATAAATGATTGGCCATTTACAAGATCAAGTACAACCTCAAATTCTGGAGGTTTGCCACCCTGTCTCACTAAATCAAAATTTTCTTTAGTTTCTTTAGATTGAGATAAATTTTCTTCTGGTTCTAAAATTGGTGCAGAATATAGTTCTGTGATATCGTTTTTATTTAATGTCTTTTTCATTTAAACCCCCATTTTCAAAATAAAATTTAATAATAAATTTTAGATTTTTTAGGAATTAATTAATAAAAGTTGTTTAAAATCTCAAGAAACTCAAGGGTATGTATCTGATAATCTTCCCTCGGCAAACATTTCTCAATGAAGCACTACTATTCGTGAATACGGAACCACTTCATATGTTAAATCAATTCCTGATTGATGATTGGCTCATCCATAATTCTTATAACTATGAAAAAAAGTCTTTTTTCCTGAATCCAGTACCGACGAAGGAATCTGAGTGTATTTTAATTCTTTAGATAGAAAATGATTTCCTAAAGAATAGTGTCTTACTGTAGAATCTTCAAATTCAATAGTTTTAATCTTTTCTTTGAAATCATCAATGTCATCGGCATAGTCCAGCAGTTTGAAAAGTGTCAACGAGCCACTTCTAGTGTAACGAGAACTGATACCACCAACGACTTTTTCATTCAACCCAACATTTATGATGGTGTTTCTTGGTGATGGTTTAGAACCTGAAGGTTCGCTATATGACTGATCCATTTTATTTTCACTATTATCGTTTGAAGGCGACGCTGAGAGCGGAGCCTCTATTATAGAACTTGTTTTTTTCAAAAATTCACTCCTCCATTTAATATCTATTGAAATAGTAATAATTAAATTATAAAAAGGAATTATTAAATGTATTTTTTAACTAATCTGATATGTTTTACAATTGTATAAAATTATGTACATTGTATAAACCTTACCTCCCTTAGTTATGTACAAAAATATTATAGCATCGATTTTAATAATATTTTTGATTTTAAAATAAACTCATAAAATCAATAAAAATTATAAATCAAAAAATAATTTAATGATTTTAAAATAATAGCAAACTTAATAATACAGATGAATTTGAATTTGAAGCGACAAAGCGAGATGCTCTAAGTTTTAACACGATTTTTCTCCTTTTATCTTGTAGATTTATAAATTCATAATCTCAAGATAAGGGCTGGTGTCAATGTTAACAATTCTTTTTCTACCGTTACAGTACAATTAAATTAACTATTTATTTACAGTAAATAAAGTTTTAGGCATTTTTCGCTTTGATCGATTTTTTTAGTTTTTTAGATACGATTTTTTTAGTTTTTTCAATTTCTATAATCCATTTTCATTCATCTTTGGGAATAGTTTTTAACTTAGCAATATCTTCACCATAACCATAGTCTTCTAAAATTAATGAAGCACTACGATTTTCGAAATATTTATTTTTTACTAAAAATATTTTCATTGAAAAAGTAACTCCACAACTAACAATAATAGAGATTGCTCCTCAAAGATAACCTCCCCAACTCAAGTGGTTACCCCAGTTTTATCGGGCGTATTTTGTAGGTACATTAATATTTTTTATCTAATCTTTAATAATCCAAAGTTGTTTATTTCAACAATGCCTTCAAGGTAGCTTGATGTCTAATTACATCGTTTTTGCTAATATTTAGCTCATGTTCTTGTCTCTCCATTTAGATACATTTAAATCATTAATTTTAATGTGCCTTTTCTAGTTAATATAATGTTTTATTATTGACAAAATAAAAACGACAATTACTGTCGTTTTTCCTTATTTTTAGTAAATATGTTTGAGTAATCTTTTTCTACTTTGACGTTTGTTACTTTTTTATAAATAGCTTCTATTGAATCTTTTTTTGGTACAAAAGGATTGTTGTGTCTTGTGACTCCGTTTTCAATAATTACTAAATGATTAATGATTTCTTCTAACTCATTAATCATGTGACTAGTAATTAAAATCCCGACCCCTTCTTGAGCTAAAATATTTAAAATTTTGTGAAATTCAATTCTAGTTCCTACATCTAAGTTAGCCGTTGGCTCATCTAAAAATATGTAATCAGGTTGAGTTACTAAACAAATTACTAAAAAAGCTCGCTTTTGCATTCCTGCACTCAATTCAAAAAAAGTTTTATCTTTGTAATCAATTAGATCAAATTTCTCTAAAAGCATTTCTATTCTTTCTGTCGCAGCTTTTTTATCGATCCCACATAACTGTGCATCATAAATCGCAAATTTTGAAATTGAAATATCTTTGGGATAAACACTCTGGTCGGGAAAAAAACAAATTTTCGCTAAGTTATTATTTTGATAAATCGATTCATCGTTTAATAAAACTTCGCCAGAATCTTTTTTGTATTCATTAAAAACACTTTTTAGCAAAGTTGACTTTCCTGAACCGTTATCTCCAACTAAACCAATAATATCTTTTGGTTTAATTTCCAAACTAAAGTTTTTAATCCCAGCTCCGGTTTTAAAACTTTTTGAAACATCAATTATTTTTAGCATTTAGTCAACCAACTTTCTTTCATCTTTGGTTTTACAAAATGAGCGATAGCCTAATCCAGCTAATAAAGTTCCGATACCAATAAACACCAAATAATTGGCTCATACACTAAATGGTCGTTGAGAGTAAATTAATTCTCCTTGAGAATTCAAGTCATAAAAGCTAAATTGAGAAATTGGCAGTGGTGCTTCAGCTGACATAAAGTAGTTTACTTCTGGATTGTTTTTACCAGAAAAATATACCATTTCATAAAATCACATAAATGGGTTTGCGCGATAATTTCAAATGGCATTAGGTGTTCATTGAAAATAGTCACCAACTTTAATTTCCATATCAAAATATCCTAATAATTCGTAATTTAATAAATTAAATAAGTAAGTTCCTGGTGAGTAACGACTATCATTAATTCAGAATTGATAATTGTAAAAAATGTTTTTTGTATCTGGTTGTCCATATGAATCGATATCAAGAATCTGTTCGTTTGAATAGATACTTCATTCAAATTTAAACATATTAATTAACGAATCATGTAATTTTGCTAATTCGTTATCTGAAATATCAAAATCATTGCGATCAATATTTTTCAAATTAGTTAAAACCTCTTTTAATTGTTGAGGTTTATTGTAATTTTTTGAACTGTTTTTATAATAAAAAGAATTTTTAAAATTTTTAGTTTTGTCACCTTGTGATTTAACACTTACTTCTTTAATGAATTGATAGTATAAATTATTCTGAATTCCTGTTCTCAATTCCTGTTCATTGATTTCAATTTTTTGTTCTTCCAAACTAGTATTGAATTTCTTGAAATATTTTTCAATGCTACTTGTAAAAGCATCCTCTTCAATTAATTCTCCAAAATAAGGCAACATCCCTCTGCCAAGAGTATCTCAAATGATATATCCAGGGCTAAATAAATATATATCATTTCCAACTCGGTCTGATGTTATATTTTCGGAAAAAATATCTCTCAATTCATTCATACTATCATGTAATTCAGTCAAAAATCTATCTTCTTCGTTTTGTGTATCTTGTAATTCTTTTGCATTTTTTATAATTGGACTATAGTTATTTGTTGTTGGGCCATCGGATGCAAAGGCGAAAAATATCGGTCCAAAAATTGCAAAAAACATAAATAGTGTTGTCAAAACCCAAACAGTTGGTAAGGTTCTTTTTAAAGATTTGCTTCGCGCTGCTAAAAACAAAGTAACACCAAATATTAAGAAATCATAGGCCAATAGACTCAGAAGTCCAGTTCCTAAATTAATAATTATAAAATCTTTCAAGTAAACAGGAGAGATTGCTGAAATCATCACATATATTAAATAAACTAGGCAAACAAAAGTTGTTGTAACTATTTTTAGCGGCAGAAATTTAGCCCAAAATATCGAAGAATTTTTTAAACCGCGACGGTTTTCTAAACTTTGAATCCCGTTACGACTGTCTGTGATAGCAATTGAAGCAATGTTACCAATATTTACATAAGATAATCAAAAAATTCCCAGCACAACAATAAATATTAAACCAACATTATTTTTATATAAAATATTATCTCCAATATTCATTGTTAAACTTTGAATTAATATGATTAAGGCCAAAATAATAGTTGATAAGATAATAAAAACTTTATTTTTGATAATCCTTAAAAAAGAAAACCTGAATACTACTTTAAATCCTTGGTTCATAAATTCTCCTTATTTAGTAAATTTTAAATTAGATCTTTAATTAATCCAAAATCAATGGATATAACTATATCCACACATTTATTATACACTCATTTATTAAACATAAATATGCAATAAGTAAAAACGACAATTACTGTCGTTTTTCCTTATTTTTAACATAAATGTTTGAGTAGTCTTTTTCTACTTTAACATTTGTTACTTTTTTATAAATAGCTTCTATTGAATCTTTTTGAGGAACAAAAGGATTGTTGTGTCTTGTGACTCCATTTTCAATTATCACTAAGTGGTTAATGATTTCTTCTAGTTCATTTATCATGTGACTAGTAATTAAAATCCCCACCCCTTCTTGGGCTAGTAGTTTTAAAATTTTGTGAAACTCAATTCTAGTTGCTACATCTAAGTTAGCGGTTGGCTCATCTAAAAATATGTAATCGGGTTGAGTTACTAAACAAATTACTAGAAAAGCTCGTTTTTGCATTCCAGCACTTAGCTCAAAAAAAGTTTTGTCTTTATACTCAATTAAATCAAATTTTTCTAAAAGCATTTCCAATCGCTCTTGGGCTTCTTCCCCATCCATCCCACATAACTGCGCATCATAAACAGCAAATTTTGAAATTGAAATATCTTTTGGATAAACACTCTGATCGGGGAAAAAGCAAATTTTCGCTAAGTTATTACTTTGATAAATTGATTCATCGTTTAATAAAACTTCACCAGAATCTTTTTTGTATTCATTAAAAACACTTTTTAGCAAAGTTGACTTTCCTGAACCATTATCCCCAACTAAACCAATAATATCTTTTGGTTTAATTTCCAAACTAAAGTTTTTAATCCCAGCTCCGGTTTTAAAACTTTTTGAAACATCAATTATTTTTAGCATTTAGTCAACCAACTTTCTTTCATCTTTGGTTTTACAAAATGAGCGATAGCCTAATCCAGCTAATAAAGTTCCGATACCAATAAATCCTAAATAATTGGCTCAAACACAAAATGGTCTTTGAGAGTAAATTAATTCTCCTTTAGAGTCAATTGCCATTTTTGTAAACTCACTAATTGGTAGTGGTGAGGTATTAATAACATTGCTATCATTGGCAATATTATAAGGACCAGAAAAGTAAACCATTTCATAAAATCACATAAATGGATTGATTTGGTAATTTAAAGCTCCATCAAATTTAAAGTCGCTTTTTTCTCCCTTAGCTATTATTTCTTCGTTTTTTTCTTCAAAATAACTAATTGGTCCAACTAAATTGCGATAAATTTTATTAAATAAATAAGACCCAAATGAGTAGGTACTTTTTTCTGCTCAAATTGCACTATTTTTAAATCATCCTCTGCGATCTGGTCTTCCTTGATATTCTGGATAAATTTGTGCATTTGAAAAAGGTGCTATTTCAATAAAGTATTCATCTTCAATTGCTTTAACTAGGGCATTTTTTTCAGCTTCACTAATAACTCCTTGATTTGAATAGTCTTTTAAATTGTTAATTACCTCTTTTAGTTGTTGTTTACCACTGTAGTTTTTTGAGTTAGCACTATGGTAATAAGAGTTCTTGAAGTTAGTAACTTGATTACCTGAAGCCTTAATATTAATTTCCTTAATGAATTGATAATAGTTATTTTGAGATAATTCGTAGCTGATTTTTTCTTCATCAATTTTAATATGATAGTCATCCAAAGATTTATTGAAATGTTTTAAATACCAGTTGGTTTCTTCTGTAAATTTCCCAGCTTCAATTATTTCCCCAATTCATGGCAAATACCCCTCATATAAGCTTAAATTTATCACTGAATTAATCATATCTTGCGCTTCACGATTATAATCATTTTCATCTAACTTGTCATATTTGATTGATTCGTGAAAAATATCATATAAATCCGAAAAGGACTGTGATTGGCTTGAAAAAAATTTATTTCCTTGAGACTGGACTAACATAAGATTGCGTTGATTAACACTAGTGATAGAATATTGGTCTTCATAATAATCACCAGGGGAAAAGGCAAAAAAGATTGGACCAAAGATTGAGAAAAACAAAAATAAAGTCGTAATTACTCACCCAGCTGGCAAAGTTCTTTTTAATGATTTTGTAGCAGACGCTAGGAGAACAACAATTCCAAAAATGAAAATATCATAGGCGAATAAACTAAATAATCCAATTGCTAAATTGCTAATGATAAAACTTCTAGCTGATATTGGCATTACCGAAGCTAGAAAAAAGAAAATTAAAATTACAGCTGTAATGTATGAGAAAGTAACTATTTTCAAAGGTAAAAATTTGGCAAAAAAGATTTTTGAATTAGAAACTCCTCGACGATTTTCCAGTCCTTGAATACCAGATTTGCTATCCAAGACAGCGATCATAACAACATTGGTTATATTAACCAGAGAGATTCAAAATATTGAAAATATCACTGTGAACATAATTGAAATTTGCACACCAAATGCTATATCTCCAACTAATCCCATTACTAAAATATTGATAAAGAATACTAGCGATAGCACTAGCGTTGTGGTGACAATAAATAATTTGTTTTTAACTATTCTGAGAATCGAAAAGTTAAAAACAGTTTGAAAATTTTTATTCATAAATACCCCCTGATCTTAGTTTATCCAACAAATTTTAAATCAAAAATTTCCATTTGGTTTCTTGCGTGTGCTCAGTAGGCATTTCAAGCAGTAGCATATGCGAAGGCCTCAACAGTGAAATTTAATTTAATTGTTTCTTCTAATCATTCGTATGAAAAATGCCCATATGACTTCATCGAATTTACATTGCTATATTCTCTACTATACAATTGTGTTTTTTTCATACTTTTATTAAGTATTGAATATGTTTTCTTGGTTGGCATTGTTTTGTCTTTATCCTCAGATCCATTAATTGCACTTTTTTCATTGTGGTATCTTGTAGCTTTCTCAGATTTTCCTTTGTTGTCTCAAGTTACCCCTCTTCAATAAAATTCTACATGTTTATACTTTTCTAAAAAAGCATTTCTCCCTAAGTCTGGTGCGTATTCAATAGTTAGAGTATCTGCATCATCATCTTTTGAATTATAGGCTCTTGCGTCAACAGTCTTGGTATTTCCAGAAAATTTAAACGAAAGTTGAGAATCAAAAGAAACATATTTACTTCCTGAGTAATCTTTTGAATCTGATTTTGCCAATATTCTTGTACCCGAATAATCAAGATTGCTATATTCAATTTGTTGAGAATCGATATTATATTTTGATTCCAAAATATTATTCAATTTTTTTTCACTGGGATCTTCGATTTTTCCTAAGTTATTATCTATAATGATGTCTTCCAAATTAACCTTCATTCTGTTTTCGTATCGAGATACGATGTTTTCAAAATTATAAGCATTTGAAACTGGATTGACCATAGAAATTGCTAATAAAATTTTTGTTAGCATCTTTTATTTCCTTTACATTTGATTTATTAAATCATAAATATTATAACATATTTAAGTTTTTATTATTTCTTTTTTTTTGAAAATTTCTATGTAACCTTATTACAAAGTTCATTGTTTTTCCGGATAAATTTATATAATTAAATAAATATAAAAAACTCAAAATTGAATCAACCCACAAAGCGCTGTTTATTTGATTTTTTAGAGAGGGATTCTTTAATTATTTGTCTGCTTCTATTAAGATTTGCCCTTATAACTCTATTTTTGTTCAAATCAAAAATCGCGAATTCGTAGATAATATTTTCACAATTGATAATGTTGACTTTTTTATTCACCGTATCTATGAGGTCTTGTTTATTTATCTCAGTCATATAATAATTTAGCCAAACATCTTTATTTTTTAGTCCAATTTTAATAATATTTCTAATAATTTCTGACTCGTTTCTCAAGGAAAAACCAAAAATAGTAAAATTAAAAAACTTTGGCGTTTAAATTTTGTCATAACAACTTTTCAAAAAAGGATTTATTTTTTTAGATTAATATTAATTTCAACATTATCGTAAGTTAAAACTTTGTTTTCAAAACGACCCTAATGTAGTAATCCAAAAGCTTTTTTATATTTTTAAAGAATTCTGACTCTTGGTCTCTATCTTGAATTTCTTCAAAATCCCTAATAAATTACTAACCAATTTTATTTAATAAATCTCCTACTGTACTTTCTGGATCAATACTTCCAAATTCTTAAATGAATAAATTTGTTTTCAATTAATTTATCAACCAATTAATACTGTTAATTTGAATAAAAAAGCACTATATCATCTAAAGGCAATGTCATAACTATCTTGAGGATCCGTTGCGTTTTTTTCTTTTATTGAAAAATGCCAAATCATTTGATTTTCTTTGATAATTTCAGGACCCTCTACATTTAAAAATTACTACCATGAATAAAATATTTATAATTATCTTACTCGCTTAAAGGGTGGTTGATTGGGTCAAGGATAGTTAAATCAACATCACAAACATCATCATAACTATTCAGCTGACATTCAATATTTTCATCAACTCCCGGTTCTTTATAAACCAACTTAATATAGTAAGTGATTTCAATTTTACCTTTATAAAATGATTTAAGTCACGGGCTTACTGCTAATGTTCCGTTGTAACTATTACCTGAGAAACTAAGAACATCTTTTTTGGTATTAGGATTTCTTTTAGTAAATGAATCAATAATAGTTTTTTGTTCTAAATTTTCAATATATCCTAAATCTTCATCCACCAACCCATCTGAAATATCAATTTTCTTGTCGGAGCAAGCAGCGACATTTTAAGTTACTGCTAAAACAGGAGATAATCCTGCAATTATTTTAATTATTTTCTTCATTTAAAACACCTATATCTTTCAGTATCTTTGACAGTTAATTTTTGCCAATTCTTTTCAGGTATTCCTTGCCTTGTTAACAAATTGGTTTTCATATTATCATTAGATTAAATTATTATAGTGTTATGGCCAACTTGATTTGGATAAGTTGGAAAAACGACCACTTTGGCGTCATTTAAGATCTTTTCAAGGCCATCTACAATAACGAAAACATTTTACAACTGAAGCTCAATTTTGTGATTTTAACTCATTTTTAAATAAGACGTTTGTCCACTTTAAATAAAATAAAAACCTCATTATTTTTTAATGAGGTTTTTATTTTATTAATGAATATAGAGTTTTAGGCTTTTTGGGCTTTAATCGATTTTTTTAAATTTTTAGCTTCGATTTTTTTAGTTTTTTCAATTTCTATTATCCCTTTTCATTCATCTTTGGGAATAGTTTTTAACTTAACAACATCTTCACCATAGTCTTCTAAAATTAATGAAGCACTACGATTTGCGAAGTATTTAGTTTTTCCTAAAAATATTGTCATTGAGAAAGTAACTCCACAACTAACCATAATAGAGATTACCCCTCACAGATAACCTCCCCCAACTCAAGTGGTTACCCCGGTTTTATCAGGAGCATTTTGTAGGTACATTAAGATTCCAAAAATTGAACTACTTCCTTGTAAGGCGTAAGTATTTGAAGCCACTAAAATTAGGGTTCCACAAAATACTCCAATTGAACAAGCAATTAATGGGAATAAGTGTTTTAAGTTAATAGTATACAATGATGGTTCAGTAATTCCCCCAACAATGGCTGAAACCCCGTTAGAAATTCCTAAATCCTTCATCTTCATAACTCTTCTGTGTAAAACTACAAAGGCAATTGAAGCAATCCCTTGAGAGATATTTGAAATTGTAATAAATCCTTGAATTATAGTTGCCCCATAAGTTGCTTGACCTTGTAAAATAATTGGAGTTAAAGAATGGTGTAATCCAGTAATTACTAATGGACCATATAGACCCCCAATTACAGGGATAGCAATATATTTTGCAATTGAATTTGTACTCAATCAGTTAATAGCAATTGATAAGTAGTTAGTAAATAGTAATCCAATTGGGGCCATTACAAAGATTGCAAAGATAAAGGTTCCCCCAATTATTAGAACTGGTGCTAAAATCATTTTCGCAGTATTATTGTTAATTCTTTCAGTTCCACGCTCAATGTAAGCTCCTAGAATTGCTACAATAATCATCGGAATAATTAAACCATTGAAATTTATTTTTCAAGGATAAACTATTCCTTCACCAAATAGAGTTCATCCCTCATAGGCTTGTAAAATACTTTGTCCTGGTTCAGGTTTAACATCACCCATTGTTATAAGTCCTGGAGCTGTTAGAACTACAGCAATTATAATTCCATAAATTCCATTTCCCTGCATCGCTTTAAACACAGTGTATCCAATTACAATAGTAATAAATAAAGAAAAGGCTCCTACTAAAATATCTAATATTCCAACTAGTTGACCGATAAAATGTGAACTACCCGCTGCACTACTCCCTTCTCCACTTCACTCAACAGTTAAAAGTGATCACAGAGTTAAAATTAATCCATAACCCACTAATGGTACAACAATTGGAGAAAAGACTTTAGAAATAAAAGCTAGACTAGTATTTAAAAATCCTTTTACTTTGAATTTTTCTTTCATAGCTTTGATTTCAGTGGCTTGCTTAGTTGAGAAATTAGCATCCTTTTCAATAATTGTTTTACCATCATCTTGATAACTGTTAACTTCACAAAAAACTTTATAAAATTTGGGAACATCAGCTCCAATTATGATTTGGAATTCTCCGTTACTTTTATTTTTATTAATCCCTGAAGCATATTCCCCATTTTTAATACTGGCTTCATCAACTTTTTCTCAGTCATGAAGTTGAAAACGCATTCTTGTCATACAATGAGTAAAATACTTAATATTTTCATAACCCCCAAGACTATCAAAGAGTTGCTTTACATAAACTTCATAATTTTTGTTTTTTTTCATAACGACTCCTTATTTTGATTTATTATTAATTAGACTTTGATATCAATAAGCTGATTGTTTTAATTTACGACTTTGATCTGCTAAATTAACTTCAATTAAACCATAACGATTTTTATAAGCGTTTCGAAAACTTCAACAGTCCAGAGCAGTTCACAAATGATAACCAAAACAATTGCTACCTTCATCTAATCCTTTTTTCACTTGAGTTAAATGATCATTTAGATAATCAATTCGATAAGTATCATTTATAATTCCATCAGCTCCGCGATACTGAGCTTCATTTTCAACACCCATTCCGTTTTCAGCGATATATCAAGGAATATTGTTTAACTCTGTTTTAATAGCCATAGCAATTTCATACAATCCTTCAGGATAGATTTCTCATCCTCGATGAGGATTTATTTTAGCTGTTGGAGGAATTGCTATTTTCATAGTTTCTAAAACTCAGCGAGCTTGTTTATTTGGTGTTGATTGAACACGACAAGGAAAGTAATAATTAATTCCTAAAAAATCAACTTTAGTTTCTTTAATCACTTCAAGTTCTTGTTCGCTGTAATCTGGTAGTACGTTAAATTCTTTTAAAGTTTCTACTAGAACAGGATCAATTGTTCCACTAACCATAATATTCAAAGGACCGCGATTTACATAAGCATCATAGATTCGAGCAGCTTTAACATCGGCTCCACTTTGTGAATATGGGTGTGTGAAGTTTCAATTATAAACAACACCGATCAAAGCTTTTAATTTAAATTTTTTAAAAGCTTTAACAACTTTAGCATGAGCTAAGAAAATTCCATAACCTTGTTGAACCGCTTGTTTGGGATCATTAATTGCAGGATAATGCATTACCCCGGTATAGCCTTCAAAGACTGTTACCAATGGTTCATTAAAAGTTACATAATAATCAACTTCATCACCAAACTCTTGAAAAACAAATTCACAATAACTCACAAACTTATCAATTACTTCACGACTAGCTCAAGCTCCAAGTTCATGGGCTCACATTGGCATATCAAAATGAAACATTGTCATATATAACTTGATGTTATTTTTTTTAAACTCTTGAATAAATTTATGATAATATGCAACTGCTTCATGATTAACATTTACTCCATCAGGGAATAAACGTGCTCATGAAAAACCGGTACGAATTGAATCTAAACCAATTTCTTTGAATTTAGCAATATCATCAACATAGTGATTCATAATATCACTTGTTAATTCAGGTCCAACTTGTTGATAAAACAACTCACGATGTTCTTCAAAGTAGGTATCCATTGTTAGTTTACCAATTTTGGTAGTTCCTCGACCTTCTGTTTGCATCGCACTAAAAGATGCTCCCAGTTGAAAATCCTTTGGAAATTTTAACATTTATATCTCTCCTTTTTGCGAAATATTTCCACAATATTTTTATATCAAAAAGTGAATGAGAACTAAATCAAAATTAAGAGATCCAAATCTAGTTCTCAAATTACAAAGTACTTTTCAGAGAATGGGAGTTATTTTAGTTATAATTAAAGAAACAAGGAGTGTGGTTATATGTTTAAAAGTATCAAAGAGAACTTAACTATTATTAGCAACAGTGTAGAGAATCCCTCTTATACTTTAATAGCCAAATATTTACTAAATTGTATGGAAAATGGTGTTCCTGTTAAAAGCAAAGAATGTGCGATTAATTGTTTTGTTAGCGAATCAGTTCTGACAGCTTTTGCTAAAAAATATGGCTATGACGGTTTTCGAGAAATCGCTTTGCGTATTAAGGTTGAAAACGAATACTACCCCACTCAAAATAATTTAAAAGTAAATCCCCAGGCCTTAAAATTAAGTAACTATCGTAAATTCTTTGATCAAAACTTAGACATGATTGATGCTCAAGTGCAGGGTATTGAAAAGTTAAAAGAGCTGATTGAAAAAGTTTCAAATACTTATTTAATTGCGAGTTATGAACAAAATGATATTGTTGAACTATTTGCAAGTGAGCTACAGTTTTTGGGGTTCAACGCTTTTTTCAATAGCCAACGAAAAAGCAATTCTGCTTGGCTAACAAAAGCAAAAAAAGAAGACTTATTTGTCTTCTTTGCATTTGGTCTGGATAATCAATATGTTGTTAATTTTTATCAAATAGCTTTACAAAAATGTGCCAACGTGGTTGTTGTAACTTCATCTTCTCAAAAACATAAGTTTTTGGACGCAAGTTTTTTTGTTATTGTTGACTACCCTGATCGCGAAAACGTTTCAATATCTATGCGATCTGCAGTTTTGGGATATTTATTGGGCCAACTAATCTATGAATTAAAATAAGAATAACTTATTTTAATTTTGAATGCAATCGTCAATTTTTATTTCAAAGTAAAGACCTTTATTTGTATTTGGTGATATTATTTTAGATGAGACCTGTCCTTTAAACTCAAAAACCTCGTCGTTAAAATTTTTCTTCAAAGCAGAATCCTTGTAAAAGACAAAAACTGTTTCAGAATCCAAAAATTCTTGACATGTTTTATTTTTTTCGTTTCAGTCATCTGGTGAGGGCCAACCCATGGTACTTTTGGATTTATCATAGAAATTTTGAAAGTCATACTTTTCTTTACCTGAGGGGTCGCTGGCTCAAATTATGAATTTTTTCCTGTCTTTATTTTTAAAGACTCCTTGAATCAACTGGATACTGAATTCATCTAAATTTGAAATTCCAGTAACAGCTAGTGATTGTCTTTTTGTAAAATAAGTGCCAACAAATTTGAGTTCGCTGTCTATTTTTTTACTTGAAATTAAATTTTCATATTTTAATTTGTATTTTAGCAAGAAGAGAATCTCCCTAACTAAATATTGATTTTCTTTTGAAAATATAATCTTATTAAAATCTGTTGTACCAAATTTTTCTTTAATTTTTGACAATGAAGAATCATTGTAGAAAAATGAATGAACAAAAATATTATCAATTGTTTTGTCTCCAGAAAGAATAGATGAATTTATTATTGATATAAATTTCGAAACTAATTCATAATTGTTAATTCATAAAAATTGTTTCATTATTGATGTTGATTTAAATTTAGCTCTATTTTCCTCGAAGAGAAATGTTTTTAGTCCATTTTCACTCCCTTTATAGTAAACTTCACTTAATGATAAGCCGGTTTCTAAAAAGAATGTCTCATATGAACCGAAATTGTCGGACATATCACTGTTACTTAAATTCTTGAAAATGTTTTTTCTGTTCTGAACAGCATTTTTAATTGCTTCTATAACTTCTTTTTGCACTTTAGCATCTAAAAAAACATTGGACCCTTCTGGGAGAAGATCATTAAGATTATCTAGAGAATGTTCAAATGTAAGTCTATTGTTTTTGTTCAAAAAAGCGTTCAATATGTTTATTGGACTATAATTTTTGTTAAATTTCATATCCACATTGTTTACAAAGTCTAATACCTGCAATTTCTTATCCAGTTTTCATCTTAAACCTCTTCCAAATTGCTGTATATAAAGAGTTAGAGATTGGGTTGGTCTCAAGAAGATCAAATGATTGACATCTGGTACATCAATACCCTCGTTGAAAATATTGACAACACATAAAAAATTTATATCCTTATTTTTAAATCTATTAATTGTGTCGCTTCTGGAATTATTATTATCGGAAATCAAATACTCTGATCTAAGTCCTTTTGATTTCAAGAAACTATCAACACTTAGCGCGTGCTTCTGATCTACACAAAAAATCAAAACACTGTTTTCAATAACTTTTGGATCAATATATTTAATAATATTTTTATATACAAACTCATTTCTCAAATTTGTTCTTAATTTTTCAGAAATTTCACTTGTATTTTGAAGACTGATTCCTGAAATATCAACCGAATCATCTTTAATAAAATAGTAATCAAATTTAGAAAGCATATTTTCAGATACAGCATCTCACAGCCTTAGCTCAAAAGCATATTCTCCATCAAAATATTCATCTTTAATATTGGTGCCATCTTCTCTCTCTGGAGTTGCTGTGAGCCCGATGATTTGATTATTTCTATTAAGGATATTATAAATTTCTGTAAAGCTTTTTGCTTTAACGTGATGAGCTTCGTCAAAAATAACCAGGTCAAATTCCTTATTAATTAATATTTCCTTATAGTTCAATAATTTTTGAACCGTTGCAAAAACATAATCTTCTGTTTCTAAACTGGTATCATGTTCCCCAGAAAATTCAACTCCAAAACTTTGATCATTTATTAATTTTCTGAACGCATTCATTGCCTGTCTAATAATTTCAACCTTATCAGCGATAAATAGCAGTTTAGGCTTAACTCCGTTATTTTCTTTTATTTGATTTAAATAATCTAGGGCTGCGACAATGGTTTTACCAGTACCCGTAGCCATTACAACTAAATGTTTTTTAAGCCCCTGATCTCTTCTGTTTTTAAGTGCATCTAGAGCTTCTTGTTGATAGGTTTTGGGAGTAATTTTTTCGTGATTAAAAATTATTGTTTTCTCATTTTTATATTGGTTCTGGTTATCAATAATTCCTTGCACCATTTCATCGTTATTAATATCAATTAAATCAGGATTGTTTCATAGCAATTCAAAGTTATAAACAATTTCCTTAAATACAAAACTATTCTCAAATTCACTTGTTTTGTGATTTCATTCATTTCCAGTAATCATACCTGTTGTTGTGTAGTTGCTGCTTCCGACGTACGCGCTTCCAAACCCGTTTTCTCTCTTAAAAATATAGCTTTTAATATGAATTCTCGAAGAATTTTTATTGAATAAGTTTTCTATTTTTACTTCTATATCTACATTGCTAAATTCTTTTACTACACCTCTTAGTCCGTCCAAATCCAAAAAAATACTTTTTCCATCAAAAGTAGTAGTTAAAATTTTTATTTTTAAGCTATTTGATTCGTCTATGTTTTCCAAAAATGGTCGTAAATGCGTATTTATCATATGTCTTGAAAAAAATGGAGCAATAATGTTTATTTCATGAGATGTTGAAAACTCACTTTTAAAATCTTTAAAAAAATCTCTGTTTGTGTATATGGCATTATTTGAAAGATTTTTTTCAAATTTTGGACCTTTATATGACATTTTATTAGAAAACTCCTCGTAATCTAATAAATTTAGCATAGAATTAATAATTTTATTTTTAGAATCGTAGTCAGGCAAACTACTAATTTTTTTCCTAACTAAGCTATTAAAGTGGCTAATCAAAAAGTCTTCTTTGTTATCTAAAATATCGATATCTACATTACTTTTTTCCTGTTTTCCCTCTAATATAATTTCTTCGTGTGCAAGAGTTTCCTTGTTTAATTTATCTTTTTTCATATAAAAATATTATATGAACTTATCATATAATTCAAGATATTAGCGAAAATATATTTATAAAAAATCGTTTAATATTCATTTTTGGTCGGCGTAAATAAATTAAAATTTTAAGAAAGTTTCTGTATCCCCAAAATTACCATGTCTTTTATGGTTTCATTTACCAATGTCAAAATGAATGGCTTGAGTGTGACTCATATCTGGTGTGCCCCCATCAATTAGAGGTGTTCCAGAAGTTAAATTTCAACGCCCTTGGTTTATTAATACATCACTTTGATCATATAAAAATAAATATCCCTGATCATTTATTTTAAAGTAACTTGGCTCAAATACGAAATAGTATCCAGCAATATAATCACTAGCAGTTCAACCTTCTTTTTTAGTTTCTACGTTTACTTTTTCAAGAGTTTCTTCAAAGATCATATTAAATATTTCTTTGAAATTGTATTTCTCTCCTGGAACAAAGTCTTCTTCAAAACCGTTGGGTTTAGTTAGTTTAAAAATATCACCATAATCTTCTGTAGGAATATCACTTTGTTCTTTATTAAATCCAAACATTTCTTTTTCAAATAAAAGGTTGGCTCTTACATGTTGTTTAAATAAGTCCTTTGTATTAGAAAATGTTGTTAGTTGTCGATTAACAATAAATTGTTCTGGTAACTCTAATTCAATAGCGCTACCATATAAAGGTTTATAGGTAACTTTGATATTTTTAATATCTGTTCCAATGAATCCAATAGTTCGACGTTGGTTAGCAAGTTTTCCTTCATCAGTTGAATCCAGGTCAGTATCTAAATTAATGTTGTTATTGCTTACCTTTAATCTTAAAGTTTGACTTGTAAAGTCGTTTAAATAATTATCAAATAAAGTAAAGGCGTTGAGATGCTGTGATGAATCTGCATCCGTTTTTAAATAATTTAGTAAATTTTGGCTAGGTGATGTAAGCGCACTTTCATCTTCAGCTTGATCAACTGCTGCTTGTAAATATTCTTCATCCTTTGTGAAAGCGTCTTTCACTAATAGGGATCATTTTGAATAATTTCAAGTACCTCCAACAGATCCTACAGCTCTTGTTGGATCGATAAACCTTCTTCAGTCTCGACTACTTTCAAATTTGATATCACTACTATCAAAGATAAATTCCTCAGTACTGTCTAATTCCTCTAGGATGTCAGCTTTAATTTCACTATCAAAAATAGCGCTAAAATTTGATGAGTTCTTAATATTAGCAAAGGTCTCATCAAGGTTTGAGTTGTTACTTTCAAATTCATACCTATTAGAGTATTTATCAGATGTTATTTTTTCTTTGGTTATATCTGATAATTCATTAAAAGTATCTGAAACATCACGATCTGTAAAAATTGTCATTGATGAATCAAAGTAGACTGTTTGATACTCAACATCCTGGCGGGAGTTAAGATATTCTATTTTTGTTGAAAGTTTATAATTAATCGATAAAACTTTGTCTGAATCGTCTTGATCTGATTTTTGGATTAGTGTAACCTCTTCAAGATTTATCTTTCATGAAAAAGGGTTTCTACCATCATTTAAAATCGGTTTGTAATTGATATCTGAAACTATTTGTTTACTGGCTTCAGCTCTTAATTTATCATAGTTTGTTTCTCGAGTGAAAAAAGATTGTAAATTTGTGAATTCCTCAGAACTATTGCTAAGTTTAAGAGTATCCCCATTCTCTAGAGACACCAAGTCTCAAAGCGAATCAAAATCAATGTCCATGTTTTGTGCTTGGGTAGTATCTATAAAAAAGTATTCACCCAGATCATCACTCATTTGTTCTATAAAAATTAGTTCACATAACGACAAAAAATTACTGATTAGTTGGGTATAATCAAAATTATCTCTTAGATTTACTTTGCTTTTACAAGCCACCACGCTTAATGGTGCTGTAACAACAAGGCTGGTTGCCGCCAGCATACTTATTAATTTTTTCAAATTTATGGTCTCCTTTTTGTAATGTTTTTATTATATATAAGTTAACAATTAAATGCAAACTATTGGTGTTAATTATAAATAAGCTATTCTCTCTAAATGTTCATAAAATTTACTGTGAAAATAGACAAAAAAGTTTTATCTTAAAAAAACCTTATTTTTTCAATATTGATTATTCTTCTAAATCAAACTTCAAAGGGGTTTTTATACCGTCACCAAATTTCTTCACAGACATGTGAGATCATTCTCCAACAGAAAATCAACCTTGTCCAGAGAACCACTAGTTGCAAAACTTGTAGCAGGAGTTATGTAGTAATTTCTAATACCTTGAAAATTTATCAAATTAGTGTTTGAGCATAAGGAAACACAACCTTCTTTGTCAACCTTAAATTTTTTAACTGCATTGTTAAAAAGATAGCAACCTACCTATAGTAAATTAACTTACCAGGAATCCGATGTTGATGAAAATGTTCAATGTCAAATTAGTAGTTACTTGGATGCTTGTAGTGTTGAATTGAACCAATTAAACCCTATTGAACACCCCTTAAGATAATTACAAGTTTTATATTCATTATGATAATAAAATTAGCGATCATGGACCTCATTTTAGCATTGATAATAAAGTTTATTTTAAATTCTCCTTAAATGGGTCATACCCGTTAAAAATTTCCGACAGACATTGGGTCCCAATAAGATGATACGGAGCTTTTTTAGTTAATCTAACAATTAAAATTATCTAATAAAAAGAAGTATTTTCTAATAACTTAAAAAAGTTATTGTAAGGTTGAATTATTATTTTATTTTATATTTACGATTAAATCGTTGCTTCGGATTTATGGTATTTAAATGTTTTAGATCACAGCGCTATTTATGATTATTTATTATAAAAAATTCGGAAATTTATAAAAATATCATTTTTTTGGCTAACCGACATCATTAAAATCAGTACAAAAACATTACTTTCAAATTAATGTAATTGTTTAATCAAGATTGATAAAATAAGTAATCAAAAACCGGTAGTAAATGAAAGTCTTCGTTTTCAGATTAGTTGTATGATTTGAGTTGAAGTAGTCTAAACATCATTTTTCAATAATCCTAAAAAGATAGCTAAAAAAGATATTCATTAAATTGTTTAATAAATGCAATAAAAACCAGTTTAAAACAGGTTTTTATTTATGATGTTAATATATATTTATCAAATATTAAATTACAAAAGCACCAAATTAATAGTGCTTTTGTAATTTAATATTTTGTCTTTTTGAAAATCTTATTTTAGACATTTTATTTATTAATTAAGCTGGTACTTTATCGTAAAATGCCACTTTCGATAAACTGTAGTTTAATCAAGGTGTACTAACAGTATTATAACTCAATGATCATATGTCTACGTAAATAATTAGTTCAAGAGAACTGCTCAAAGTCATTGTCACATGAGCCCCCACCTCTTGCTTAGCTAATCCATTTTCAGTTCTTTCAAAAAAAATCTCGCGTTTTACACCTTCTTTCAGTGGTGACACTGCATATCTTAGACTCTCGTCGGTTCTAACTGAGCGGTCATTATCCATTAGGTGGGCATCAACCTTTTCACCTTCAAGCGCAAAACCTTCATATAATTTAAAAAAATCATCTAAATTATTGGCATATCCTTGCAGATCTTTGCTAGTATAAGTTTGGCGGTTAGTGTTTTCTCCATTTAATCCAGAAGAAACTCTTTGTTCAATATGAAAGGCAGCTCTAGTCGGGGTTGTTTGTCTACTTGATTCTTCATAATTTTTGATTTGATTATTATCTTTAGAATCTGTCTCGTGATTAATAATACTAATAGCCGGGGCTGTTGCTATGCTTAATATTCCTAATGTTTTTAAAAAATAATTCATGATTATCCCTTTCTTCATTTTTGTAACTTATAAGTTACAATTATATTTTACAACTTTTTTTGGAAAAATATCCAAATTTATGAAAAAAACAATATTTTTTTTTATAAATTAATCAATAAAGTTTATAGGTTCTGTTTTTTTATTTAAAATAGAGCATAAAAAAATTTTACAGGTATTTATTTAAATATAGGTAATTGTTTGATGATTTCACAGATATCTGGGATGTATGTCACACAGAATTTTTTCAATAAGTTTTAAATATTCACTGCTGTGATTAATTACATTAGATTAATGGGATCAAGGGTTATTTAGTGTTATTTTTTTAATATTTTAAAATGTTTGGGCGTAAAAGCTATTATCATGAAAAAAAACCATCAGGAACTATTTTGGCATATAAAAAGCCGACCATATTGGTCGGCATAAATAATTTTTAAGATAGTTATTATAAAATTAATAAATTATACTTATTTTTTTGAAAATGGGTTAATTGGAACTTCTTCATCATTTTTAATCCATTTTAAATTTTCAAAACTTTTTTACATCACCAAAATCATAGTGCTTCATGTGATCTAATTGACCAATTTGAAAGTAAAGCGATTCGTAATGTGAAACATCTGGGCCGCCGCCTTTAACGCTTGGTGTTCCCGAAGATAATACAAACCTTCCTTCATTTAGTAATTTGTCTCATTTATCATACAAAAACAAATATCCCTCATCATTTACTTTAAAATAATCTGGACGCGAAAAGAAAAAGTATCCCTTAATATAATCTCGAATTATTATCATATCTTTTTCAGATTCTTTGCTAACTTTTTCCATAGTTTCTTCAAAGATTAAATTAAATACTTCATTGAAATTATATTTATTACCCGGGATAAAATCTTCTTCAAACCCTTTGGGTTTAGTTAGTTCAAAAATGTTACCATAGTCCTCTGGGGCAATATCAATTTCTTCCTTGTTAAATCCAAACATTTCCTTTTCGAACAAAAGATTAGCTCTTATAAATTCTTTAAATAGGTCTTTAGTATTAGAAAATGTCGTCAACTGTCGATTAACAATAAATTGTTCTGGTAATTCTAATTCGATTGGATCACCCACTATTGGTTTATAAGTGGCTTTAATATTTTTTACATTTGTTCCAATAAAACCAATAGTTCGACGCTGATGAGAAAGTTTTTCTGGATCACTATAATCAAAACCAGTATCTAGATTAATTTTGTTGTATGACACTTTAAGCTTTAAAGTTCCATTAGGTCCTAAGCCTGTTAAATAATTATTATATAGCATAAAAGAATTAAGGTGCTGCGAGGATTCTTGGTCTGTTTCTAGATAGTTTAGCACATTTTGACTAGGTTTTGCCAACCGAGAAAATTCTTCTGCTTGATTGACTGCGGATTCCAAACCCTCTTCCCCTTTTGTGAAGGCAGCTCTTACTAATTCTGATCATTTTTTCGATTTTCAACTCGAAAGAGGCGATGATCCGCCATAATTGGTAAATTTTCTTCAATCTTCATGACTTTAAAATTCAATATGACTAGTATCAAAGGTAAATTTTTCAGATTGATCCAAATCTTTTATAATATCTTCTTTAATTTCTGAATCAAAAATTTCTTTAAATTTTGATAAGTCCTTGATATTGTCAAAGGTTTCATCAAGATCTGTGTTGTTACTCTCAAATTCATACCTATTAGAGTATTTATCAGATGTTATTTGATCTGCAGTTTTATTAGATAAATCTTTAAAAATAACCGATACATCAGGATTTGTAAAAATTGTTATTGATGAATTATATTTGACATCTTCATAAGCAGCTTCTTGGCGGGCATCACGATATTCTATACTTGTCGAAATTTTATATTCAATTAATAAAACTCGATCTTCATCTGTTTGTCCCTTTGATTTTTGAATTAATGTGACCTCATCAAGATTTATCTTTGATGAAAAAAGATTTTTACCATCATTTAAAATCGGTTTGTAATTAATGTTTGAAACTATCTGTTTATTTGCTTCAGCTTTTAATTTATCAAAATCAGTTTTTGATTGAAAAAAAGATTGTAAATTTTTAAATTCCTCAGAACTAGTGTCTATTGGGGGGTGGGGGCGATCCCGCTATCTGGTGATGCTAAGTTTCAAAGTGATTCAAAGTCAATTCCTTGTTCTTGTGCTTGGTCAGTATTTAAAAAATAAAATTCGCCTAAATCTTCACTCATTTGTTCTCTAAAAATTAGATTACACAAAGATAAAAAATCACTGATTAATTGGGTATAATCAAAATCATTATCTATTATTCTAAGAAGTTTATGAGAAAAATTTAAAAAATCTTATTAATAATTAATTAATAAAATGATAACTTTTTCGTAAGTAACCTTTGTGTTTTAATTATTAATTATTTTTTAATATTTTTAGCGTTTTTCTCACAAAAAGACAACCATGAACTATTTTCTCACAAAAAAGCCGACCATTTTTGGTCGGCTTTTTAAAACTAGTTCAAACTAATCAACTGTTTTAATTATAAATTAATCGTATATTTAGTCCATTTTAAATTTTCAATATCTTTTTCCATCGCCAGAAACATTATTATTCCGCATACTTCATTCACCAATTTCAAAATAAACTAATTGATTATGGGATGTAGTTGGCCCACCACCTTCAGTTAGTGGCGTTCCAGAAGTTAACATTCAATGTCCCGAATTTATTAATGTATCGTTTTTAGTATATAAAAATAAATATCCTTGATCGTTTATTTTAAAGTAACTTGGTTCAGGATTGAAATAGAATCTTTTAATATAATCGCTAGCAAATCAACCTTCTTTTTTAGTTTCTGCATTTGTTTTTTCAAGCGTTTCTTCAAAAATCATACTAAATACTTCGTCAAAATCATATTTTACATCAGGAATGAAATCCCCTTCAAACCCTTTAGGTTTAGTTAGTTCAAAAATATTACCATAGTCTTCTGGGGCAATATCGCTTTCTTCCTTATTGAATCCTAACATTTCTTTATCAAATAAAAGGTTAGCTCTTACGTGCTGTTTAAACAAACCCTTAGTATTAGAAAATGTTGTCAGCTGTCGATTGACAATAAATTGCTCTGGCAATTCTAATTCAATAGGTTGTCCCCCTATTGGTTTATAGGTGGCTTTAATATTTTTTATATTTGTTCCAATAAATCCAAGAGTTCGACGCTGATGAGAAAGTTTTTCTAGATCGCTATAATCAAAACCAGTATCTAGATTAATGTTGTTGGACGAAACCTTAAGCTTTAAAGTCCCATAAAGTCCCACGCCTGTTAAATAATTATCAAATAAGATAAAGGAATTAAGGTGCTGCGAGGATTCTTGGTCTGTTTCTAGATAATTTAGCAAATTTTGACTAGGTTTTGTCAACTTAGAAAATTCTTCTGCTTGATTAATCGCTTCTTCAAAGGCATCATTGTCCTTCGTGAAAGCATCTTTTACTGATAGCGATCATTCTGAATAGTTTCATATTTTACCATAATCTCTATTTGGGGAAATAAATCTTCTTCAATCTTCATGACTTTCAAATTCAATATTACTAGTATCGAAGCTAAATTCTCCGGGTTGTTTCAATTCATCGATAATATCTTTTTTAATTTCCGAATCAAAAACTTTACTGAATGTTGATAATTCATTAATATTTGCAAAGGTATCATAAAGATTTGAGTTATTACTCTCAAACTCATATCTATTAGAGTATTTATCAGATGTTATCTGTTTTTTGGCTTCATCAGATAAACCCCTAAAAATAGTCGACACGTCAGGATTTGTAAAAATTGTTATTGATGAATTATATTTGACATCTTCATAAGCAACTTCTTGGCGGGCATCACGATATTGTATACTTGTCGAAATTTTATATTCAATTAATAAAACTCGATCTTCATCTGTTTGTCCCTTTGATTTTTGAATTAATGTGACCTCATCAAGATTTATCTTTGATGAAAAAGGATTTTTACCATCATTTAAAATCGGTTTGTAATTAATGTTTGAAACTATCTGTTTATTTGCTTCAGCTTTTAATTTATCAAAATCAGTTTTTGATTGAAAAAAGATTGTAAATTTTTGAACTCCCCAGAGCTGGTGTCCAATCTATGTGTATCTCCATCCTGTGATGAAACTAAGTTTCAAAGTGGTTCAAAGTCAATTTCCATTTCTTGTACTTTTTCAATATCTAGAAAAAAGTATTCACCAAGGTCCTTACTCATTTGTTCACTAAAAATTAGTCTGGACAAGGCTAAAAAATCATTGATTAATTGGGTGTAGTCAAAATCATTTTTATCCTCTTTTTTGCTTTTACAAGCCACCACACTTAATGGCGCTGAAACTATTAGGCTAGTCGCTGCTAATATGCTCATTAACTTCTTCACTTCAATTGTCTCCTTTTATCTTATTTTTTAATTATATATAAATCTGCAATTAAATGCAAACTATAAGTGTTAGTAATAAATACGAATTTTTCTGAAAAAATAATAAAATTTATTGTAAATTAAATAAAAAAAATAAGACTTCTATTACAAAGACTTATTTTTATAGTGTTTATTATTCTTTTAAATTAAATTTCAAAGGAGTTTTTTGATCGTCTCCAAATTCCTTCACGGAAATGTGAGTTCATTCTCCGATATAAAAGGCAATCGAATCATTAGAACCATCAATTGCAAAACTTGTTATTGGCGTTCCATAATAGGTTCTTATCATCTGAGTTTCTATTAAAGAATTCCCTGAGTATATGAATACATAGCCTTGGGCATTTACCTTGAATTTTGTAGCTCTATTATAAAAATCAAAACTACTTAAATAATACTCTGGATGTCAATTTTCATCACCCTCACCCATTTTCGAATTCTTTAGATTTTTCAAAGATTCAGAATACATATTACTAAAAATTTCCCTAGTATCATAAAATTCATTCAGCTTTAAACTTTGATCAAAACTTTTAGGTTTAGTCAATTCAAAAATATCCCCTCAATCACTGGCAGACACACCGTTTTGCTCTTTATTAAATCCCAGAAACTCTCTATTAAAAAGTAAGTTAAATTTAATAAAATTGTCATATCAAATTTGGGTACTTTCAAAAGTAGTATATTGTCTATTTACTATAAATGCACTAGGAAAATCAAAATAAATCAGACCTTTGCTTGGGTGTTGGTAAACGATTTTAATGTTTTTAACTTTATTTCCAATTAAGGCAAATAATCTACGACTTTCTTCAGTTTCAACACTCTGGTCTAGTGCGATACCTTCTTTTTCGATGATGTTTTTAAAACCGCGTGATTCTTCATTATATATATCTCACAAATATGCAGTATTAAAATACCTTGCACTATCATCATAAAGTTCTAGAAAATCTTTAACTTTAGTATTTGGTACTGTAGGTATTAGGTCGTCATTATTTTTTGCCAAGTCATCTATAGCATCTCCGCCATCTATTAAAGCTCTTTAACTTTCTTAGATCACGCTGATTTATTTCACAAAGACCTTATTCCTGAATATCTACCTTTGCTTAATGCGGTTCAATTTAAACTTGATTCAAAATTTAACTCATCTGTGTTTAATGACCACTTACTTCCTAGTTCTGTAATATCTTGGCTAATATCGTTTTTAAGAATGCTTTCAAAATTTGATAACTTAGCTATGTTTTCTCTAACTCTTAAAAGGTTAGCGTCATTGTGAAATATTTTGTAACTTTTTGCGTATTTTTCAGAAACAATTGCTTTGCTGACTTGTTTTGATATCTTATTAACTTCATCTGCAAAATCTTTATCTTCAAAAAATG
This sequence comes from Spiroplasma endosymbiont of Panorpa germanica, assembly GCF_964019765.1. Taxonomy (NCBI): domain Bacteria; kingdom Bacillati; phylum Mycoplasmatota; class Mollicutes; order Entomoplasmatales; family Spiroplasmataceae; genus Spiroplasma; species Spiroplasma endosymbiont of Panorpa germanica. The sequence goes on from NZ_OZ026461.1 coordinate 990,173, forward strand.
TCATTGAAGATTTATATGATAACTTTTGAGTTAATGGTTGAAAACTAGCATCTAAAATTTCTATATCAGTTGAAATTACATATTGTATTGCAAAAATTCTTTCCTTATCATTGCGTTCATTAATTTTATCAACAAGTGTTAATTCGGTTAAATTAATATCAGATTTACTAAATGGGTTTTTCCCGTCTTTTATTATGGGTTTATAATTAACATCTGATAAAATATCTTTATCAGCATTTTTCTTCAGTTTTGTTAAATTTGCATTTTGTTTCATGAAAGCATCAAAGATTTTAAATGTCTCTGAATCTTGCTTCACTTTATAACTACCTTCATCATCTTTGTTCTTTTCAAGTTCAGATCACAATGATTCTAGGTCGATTTCGCTATCAGTATTTTTAAAATCATCAAAACTCATTAAAAAATATTCTGAAAAATCTTCTTACATATTTTTTTCAAATATTTGTTGACATAATTCAACTAAATTATTAAGCAAAGTAGTGTAATCATATTCATCGTCAATTTTTGGAGGTTTTTTACCACACGCAGCAACACTTAAAGGTGCAGCAACAACAAGACTAGTTGCTGCTAAAATACTTATTAACTTCTTCACATTTCTGGTCGCTCTTTAATTGATATTTTTATTATATATTAAATAAAATTTGAATGCAAAATATTAGCATTAGTTATTAATAGATATTTTCTTAAAAAAACTAATTAAATTTACTTTAAAGGCACGGAAAACAAAATATAAGCTTTATCTTATAAATGCTTGTTTTAAGTACTTATAGCTATAAGTTTTATTATGTTTAAATTTATGTTGCTTATCAACCTAAATAATATAAGTTCAATTTGTTGGAATGTTTCAAGTAGATAATGCAGCAGACACAAGGTTGTTTTTAGAAGTTAATAAGATAAAATTATAGAAAGTTTTTTTGTTTCTAAAAAGCAGATCACAGTAAATGGGAAATTACATTAAAAAACCTCGCATTAAAATGCGAGGTTTTTTAATTATTTATACTTTTATCTTTTATTTATTTTTAACATAAATATTTGATTAGTCTTTCTCTACTTTAACGTTTGTTGCTTTTTTATAAATAGTTTCAATAGAATCTTTTTTAGGTATAAAAGACTTATTGTGCTTGGTTATCCCTTTTTCAATTATCACTAAGTGGTTAATGATTTCTTCTAGTTCATTTATCATGTGACTAGTGATTAAAATCCCCCACGCCTTCTCGGGCTAGTAGTTTTAGAATTTTGTGAAACTCAATTCTAGTTCCTACATCTAAGTTAGCCGTTGGTTCATCTAAAAATATGTAATCAGGTTGAGTTACTAAACATATTACTAGAAAAGCTCGTTTTTGCATTCCAGCACTTAGCTCAAAAAAAAGTTTTGTCTTTATACTCAATTAAATCAAATTTTTCTAAAAGCATTTCTAGTCGCTCTTGGGCTCCTTCCCCATTCATGCCACATAACTGTGCATCATAAATGGCGAATTTTGAAATCGAAATATCTTTTGGATAAACACTTTGGTCGGGGAAAAAACAAATTTTAGCTAAGTTATTATTTTGATTAATTGACTCATCATTTACTAAAACTTCACCAAAATATTTTTTGTATTCATTAAAAATACTTTTTAAAAGTGGTGACTTTCCTGAACCATTATCTCCAACCATTACTTTAACATTAATCATATAAATTCAAAGTTTAACAATGAATATTGGATATTGCATTCTATATAAAAATAATATTGGTTTAATATTTATAGTTGTACTTGGCTTATAAATTATCCTTGTTTGGTAAATTTTATATAAAGAATTTTGAAATGCTTTTCTACTTTTACCCAAATTGCATTTCAACAGTATCGTAGAGAACTTTTTTTCTTTACTAATAATTTTATTAAATAAAATTATAATAACATATAAAGATTGTGAATTATCAAAAGCGATCATTATATAATAATTAATTTAGTTACCACCTCTTTAACCACTTAATTGGTGTAAAAATTTTGTAATTTGAGCAGCATTTAAATATTTTTTCATTTTTTTATTAATTTTTTTAGAGCTAGTTTTTGAAACAAAAATTTTATTATCCTCTTGAAAAAAGATCAAGACTTTGTTTTCTACTATTTCAAAATTATTACTCAAAGATTTTTTGTGGCGTTTTTTTAAAATTGCTTTGGTTGTTCATGTATTAGTAAATCTCAAAGAAGCTACCAGGAAAAAGGCACAAAAAACAAATGAGAATCAAACATCTGAAACATAGTGAGTTCGAGCAATTACTAGGGTATTTATCATAATTATTTCACTAATAAGTCAAATTGTGAATAGAGTATTCGTTGCTTTAATACGTTTTTTATCATCTTTTATTAAAACACTTGCAAATAAAGCATAATAAATCCCGGTAAATCCTGAAATCGTATGTCCTGATGGAAAGTCCTGGTTATTTCATGCTGGTGGTTTTACATAATCTAGATCAAATTCGATAAATCATGTTAATATTTTTCCTCCATATCAAAATTGTAGGTTTTGAAATCAGTTTCCGTTAACTTCATATCATTTATAGTAACGATCTGCTTGAGTCCAATAGTTGCTGTTATTATAGCTATCCAAGATTCTTTCCTTTAAATCCGGAAATTCAGGCACTAATTTTTGTGCTTCTTGGGATAATTCAATATCAATAGCTCAACCATTTTGGTCTAACTCAACTTTGCCGATGTATCTTTCAAACTCAACATTCAGATAAAAAGGTCTTCCAAACGATTGCTTAAGCAACAATGTTAGAAGAAAAAAACTAACAACAATGAATATCAAGGCACTAACAGCCACAAATGAGGCTCGTTTTTCAATCAGAGCATTTGTTTTACTTACTTTTAGACGTAAAAATAAAATTGAACCGATTAAAATACCACTCTCAATGATAAAGATACTTATTCTTGAGATAATTTTATAGGTATTGTTTGTTAGATATTGGGGGTCAACACCAAGACCTCAACCAGTATCTTCGGTTGGCAAGCCGATTAGTCTGACCAGGTTGTAAACTAGAAATATTGTTATGGTTATTGCGTAGCAAGTGTATAAAATAATCTGTGATCTAGGATTATCGTTATTTTTGGCATGTCACGATTCTACAATTATAAAAATAGAAATTAGTAATATTAAAAATAAGCATGTAAATCCCATCTCATTATAGAAAATTACTCAAAACTTAATAAATTCCACTTTGACTCATTCACCCATTACATCAGAGAATCAGCGATCGATATTATCAAATGAAGTAGCAATAAAACCAATTAATAAAACCATAGCAAAAGCTAGGGTTGTCTTTATATATCATTGTTTGTAGATTGTCCTTGTCATAATTCATCCAACTTTTCAAAAAATATTTGTTAAAATCTATTTTGATAAATTAATAAGCTCTTAGGTTTGTACTTGAAACCATTTTTTAGCTAATATTATTATAACAACAAATCCTAATCTATCAAAATAGTTTAGGATTCAAGTTTAATATTCGCCAGAAAAACCTATTATTAACTTCTAATTTTTTTATAGTATCTAAAGTAATTTAAATTTATAATTCCGATGCTTATTACTGAATAAATTATGTAATGAATTTCTGGTCTTAAATTCAAAGACAAGTTTATGCCATTTCAAGGCCCTCATGGTGTTTCTTCAAAATTACTTAGAAAATTTAAATTAATAGGACTTTTGAAAAGGTTTTGATTACTTGAAAAATAATTATATTTAACAGGATTATTGTAGTTTACCCCTCAAAACATAAGAGACATTTGGTTCACAGGACTAAAAATATTTTTCAATTTGTCCTTCTGAATAACCTCTTTTGGTTTGGGACCTAGCGGCACTCCGGTGTTATCATAATTTTTTGCTTTAAAATCTTCATAACTTTTAGCTAAATAAATAGTATCTAGTAAATATCGATTGAATAGGTAATTATCAGGTGTTTGAAATTTGGTTTTGATAACCTTTATGTTCTCATCATAATCATATCCAAATGAGTTGTTATTAATAATGTTTTGTTTTTTTAAAAAACTATTATTATCATAGAGTTCCTTTAATTGCTCTAATGTTTCTTTATGTTGGTTGATTTCTTTAATATTGGCGAGTTTGTCATAAATCTGATTTATTTCATCCTCATCAAAATTTAATAAATCGCTTTTAAATCATTTTGAATATCGCTTACCATTATTTAAATAAACACTAATGTTTTTTTGAAGTTCTATATAATGCGGAGTAGTTTCATCCGTTTCTATAAATCCTAAAGCTATGTCTGAATAATCAATCTTTTGGCCTATTTCTTCATAGACCTCTTTTAATTTGTTATCCTGGTTTACAAGTTGGAAAGCTCTTTCTTGATAATTTGCTTTAAATAATTTATCATGCTTTCATTTATTTGGGGATTAAATAAAATACTTATTCCAGGGATTAAAACTAATAAAAATAAGACAATTGTGGATAAGGCTGTTGCCATTGATTCTGAAAAAAATCTTGAAAATAATATTCCCAATGCCATAATTGCCAGAATGACAATAATATATCATCCAAAAGCTGAGACATACATTCGATAAATAACAACATCATTGTTTTTAAATAAAATTCAAAAGATAACCAATGAAAGTAACAGATTTAACAGATAACCAATTAATTGAATTGAGACGATTATAAAAACTCTTGAAAAGTAAATTGAAAATACATTAAATCCGTATCTTATTTCAATTTTATTAATATTATTTTTCATTTGAATAGAAAAGCAGCAGGCGATTGTTAAAATCGCTAACAAACCAAAAAGAATCGAGTTTAAAGAAATGAATATATTAGAGTAAACTAATTTGCTAGCTCCATCTTTTTGAGAAATGATAAAGGCCATGCTTGATAAATTGATTAGACCAATCATGATTCAAATTACAATTATGGTTGAAAATAGTTCTTTTTTTCTTACTATTAAAGATATTTGGTTTTTTATTAAAGTCATTGTTGAAATGTAATTATTTCTCATCTAGGTATCTCTCAATCCCTTTTGAATTAACTGGATCTTTTTTTCTCAGTTTATCAACAATAACATCCAGATTTTCCAATTTATCATATGGGTTATCATAAATTATTTGACCTTGATTCATTATAAGAATATGATCTAGTATATTTTTAACTTCCTCGATCAAATGAGTTATTATAACAATAATTACATCAGGCTTTTTCATATTTTCAATAGTTTTAATTATCATATTTTTATTTTGAACATCCAAATTTGCGGTGGGTTCATCAAAAAAAATTATTTTTGGCTTTATTAAAAAGCAGATAAATAATGAGACGATTTTTTGCTGACCCGATGAAAGTGAAGAAATATTTTTATTTAGTAAATCATTGATATTCAAAAAACTTTGAATATCATTTTTTCTTGTATCAAATTTTTTGTTATCCATTTTTACTAAATTTTTTATTAATTTTAAATATGTTTTTACTTGAATATTTTTGGGCAACTCACTATTCTCTGAAAAAAAATACCATTCTTTGAAATCTACTTTTGAAATATCTAAATTATTATAGTTTATTTCTCCTGAGTCAAACGAGTATTCTTGAAATATAATTTTTGAAAGCGTAGTTTTGCCTGCTCCATTGTTTCCCAATAGTCCATAGATATTTCCCGGTTCTAAAATAAAAGAAACATTTTTAAGAATTTCCTTAGTTCCAAAACTTTTTTTAATTCGACTTACTTTTAGCACTTTACACTCCTTCTAATTTCCTATTAAAGATCAAATTGAAATATTTCCAACCATATTCATTTCAGGATACTTGTATTCAGGTCTAGTATTTTCTACTTGATTAAAGTTATTATTATAACCAGATTCATGCTAAACAAAGTGATATCTTTGTTATATTTTGTCCATTTTATTAATTCAATATCGCTAATATTGTAAAAAAACTGATGAAATTGGGGATGACGCATATACTCTGTAGATGTAGTAATGGTTTTCTCATTTTAAAACCTAATTGCTTCAATCTTTGTTTTCTCAAATTCAGAATTATTAACTTCTGTTTGAAAATTATTAATTTGCTCTTTTTTATTAAATTGATTAAAATGTGTCAAGCCCCCTAACAATACAGATAGGGAAATAAATTTCTTGAATTTTATCAAACTTTCTTTTTTAAAAAACTTAATTGTGTTTTATTAAAATAGACGCGATTTCTAAAATTCTCTCACGAAAAAATTATATCACTTTAATTTAGATATTTATAAAATAAAAATAATTCATAATTGCTGCCGTTAAAAAGATAGTAAGTGAAAAAATATTTATCTTGAAATTGATTTTTTGTCTACTCTGAAACTTCATGCTTTCCAAGAATAATTTCACTGAATTTTTTGAATAATATTAATCCACAAATTATTATTACAAATCGGTTTTTGATGTGACATTAAAAAACACCACAAAGTGGGCGCCAATTTTAAAAATAATAATTAGTAAATAATATCTTGGGATATTTATTATAAAAAACTACATCACTTGAATTTTGGTTTTCTTCAAGTCTTTTAGTTTTGAAAGGTCAATTTCCCAATTTTTAAATAGAAAATCCGATCACTTACCAACCAAATTCAAGATGATAACTATAAATATTAGGCAGTAAATAATTCAATTGAATTTTAGAAGCGACAAAATAACTAATGAGAAATCGATTTCCTGGTTTTGCGAAATCAAAAAAATCACAAAAACATTAAAGATTCCAAAGGGATTGAGGCTTTTTAGTAAGGATTCAGAACTCTCAAATAAAAAGTTCTGCCTGATAAAAGCACTATTTTCTGGGCCTTTTAATTCACTTGCAGTTGTTTTTGCTCCCCAAAACCTTAATTCTATTGCCAAAATTTTAAAAAATTCCTTGATAATCCCCCTATTTTCACTAATTTTTGCCTGATTAGAGCAGGTTTTTGACTTAAAAAAGGAAACTTTTTCCTCAATTATTACTATAAAAGCCCATAAAATAAGGGTTTTTAGCATATCATATATAGTTTTTATGAATAAAATTCAAAAATTCGTGTTTTCAAAGGTGTTTTTGATTCATAAATCAGAAAAAATAAAGTTTAATTCATTTTGGGAATTAATATCCCTGGTAAATCCCAAAATAAAGCTTGTCAATAACTGCGATGATACATAAAAAGCAATTATAAAAAGATATCCCTTTGAAAAACAACAGAACATCAGTAGCAAAATTAAAGGCAACAAATTGATTATTTTTTTATAAAAATCAAATTCCAATAAGTCTTGATAAATTTGTGGTTTTGAAAAAGGGAATATTCCATATAGTGGGAGACAAATTAAAATAATGACTATTGAAATACAAATTTTAAATTTACTTAAGTGCCTCTTTAAATTACTAGATTCAGTTTTATTGTTTTTAATAAAATATGATAAATAAGTGACACCCAAAATAGCCCCAATTAAAGTTAGATTATAACTTTCAATGTTGTTAATCAACGGATTAATAAACATGAATATAAATATTAAAGCCGAGATTTTATCTTGAAAAATATTAGTAATAAATCAACTGACAATTATCACAATAACAATTGTTCATTGTGGGGGAACAAATGAATTTAATAAAGATCAAAAAGAATAGAAAACCATAAAATTTAGAGAAAATGATGCAATCAAAGTTGCCGCAAAAATCTCATAAAGTCTTTTTTTTGTTTTGTTAATCTCAGAAGTATAAAAATCCAAATTTAAATTATCAGTTTTCTTGTTAATATAAGATAATATTACCTCAGTAAATATAATAATCATTGTTATTGATGTTCAAATTAAAATATTGTTATTAATCATTAAAATTGCAGTAAGACAAATGGAGAATACGGTTAGATAATAAGCGACAATGCTCGACTTATATATTAACTTTTTAGTTGACATACCCTAAAATTTTATTCGCTAACTCTTCAAGTTCTAAATCAGTTGAGTAAGTGTGGTTAACTTGCTTATCTCCTGGATTTTCAATATAAAGATAAACATTTACTGTTCTAGTTGTTACCACAGTTTGCCCAGTTGTATTACCCAATAAGGCGTTATATGCATCGTGGTGATTTAAGTAATAAACAGGTTTCCCGTTAATTAAGGTTTTATAGGTGGTGTACACCCCGTCGCTTATTATATTTTCGAAGCTAACAACTTTATCATTTCAACTTTCAATTTCATTAGAATGAACATAGCGAGCTTGAAGGTCAACTTTTTGCTGCAACTTACGGATTGCCTCATCTTCGTTATTTCCTGAAACTTCATAATTTCCATAAACATCGTAGGCGAAATATTTTTTACTTAAAATGCTTCTTTCAATTTGAAATAATTTCTCTTGCGCTTCAGCTTGAGTTGATGCTAATGATATTCCATCAATAGAAGAATGATTTCTCTCTCCTGTAAAAGTGTACATTAAACGAATGTCTTGTTTACCTTGCAGGTAAAAATATTTCTCTAGCTCTTCACTAGTTGCATCAAAATTATTGTTAACTTTGTATAGGTTGTTTCCGTTTTTATCTGTACCAACAAAATTTTTGTACAGTTGTGGTTTAACAAATTCATTGTAATAATCAAGTCCATCTGAAAGTGAGTAGTCAAATCCTTTACGCCCATTTATATCATAGAGATAATCTTTTTTAACGCCGTATTTATTAAACTCACCCCTTTCAATTCCTTTGAAATCTAGAAATTGGTCCTTCACAAAGTAAGGGAATCAAGCCCCGTATAAATTTAAAACGTCTTGACTTCTAATATCCCTTGCGCTATTAACTTTGTAATTCAAACCGTTAAGTTCATAAATTTTATACTGAGTTTTTTCCTTTTCTGTTAAATTAAGTTTTTCAAAATTTTTAGAGTATAAAGTCACTGTTGAATTATAATTATCTGCAAAAGCTAAGCGGTTGAAATCAACATCTGATGTGGATAAAGTAGCTTTTTTTGGTAAGATTTTTAGTTGCTTAGTTTCATCTTCGGTTTGAACATTCATTGTATAATACCTTTTCTTCAGACTACCAGTTTGTTCGATATGAGATGCATAATTTGTTCTTTTAGATAAGAAATCAGCGTTATATTCCTTAGAAACGTTTAAGGTTGCTGTATTTGGTACAATATTTCCATCAATTGCAATAAGAACATCGTTATATCCAACTATTGAAACGGTGTTTTTATATTTAATATCTATATAATCTTGATAATTTAAATCATCTTCTATTCCTTGGCTTGCTGGTTTACGATTTGGTGATGTTCATGAACTTCTAAATTTATTGTAAACAGAAGTCTCCACTTTTTGGTTATCACCAAAAACTTTTTCATTATTAGTAAAATTACTAGGTTTTAAATAGTAACCATCCAAAAAACTATTTTTTAACTCATCTTGATCTTTTTGATTAAATAAGTTATAGTAGCGATTATCAACTTGATAGTACAATGATTTTTCTAATCCTTGTTTGTAAACAAAATTGTCTTTTGCTTCGGTTGGAGAATCATATCAACCCAGGTAATCATAGCTATATTTTTGTCTTACCAATCCCTTATGTGTATAAGAGTTCAAAGACTTTTGTCTTGAAGTTCGGGCATTTCCAAAAGCATCACGGTATACAAGTTGAAAATCATCTAAATTTGTTCCATATATTTTGTCACCATCTAAAATATTATTTTGATGATCTTTAATAATTTTGTTAATATTTGAAGATGTCGAATATTCTTCGATTAAATTATTTTCAAAAATATATTTGTCCATTTCTTCTCTGCCATTAAATTCTTTGCCTTGAAATTTAAATATTTCATTAGTTGAAAGAACCTTAGACTTAGATTTTATTAAATTTTTCATTGATTCAACTTGGTATTCGCGGTCCTCTTGAGAAACACCAAAATTGGTCGCCAGAGTTGATGCTGAAGCTGTTGTTGATAGTGCCATTTGTGTGCTTAATAAAATTTTAAATAAACTCAAACTCATTTTAATGAACCTTTCCCTTTCCGCTAATTACTTTGGTATTTTCTATGACCCAATTCATAAATTCTTCTTCGGATTTAAAGGTTTCACCTTTATAAATTACTTGATAATTAATAACTTGTTCTATATTTAATTCAAAGTTGTTTTTTGCTAAAACAAATTGAAAAGCATCATCATAAGTTTTAAAATATCTTTGTCGTGCCCCATCAATTAGTGAATAGAACTTATGGTTTCCCCCCGATTGAGCTTCTAATTTATTAAAGTTTGTTTGACCAAATAAATCACTAGAAATAACTAACTTTTCTTCGATGTAGGTATTTTTAATATAGTTATTTTGGACATTGATCATTTCTTCGTAAGTATCATAATTTCTCTTGATGTTATCTTTATCTTTTCATTGGTATTTTTTAACAAAGTTTTTATTAGTAATATTTTCTCGCATACTACTTAAAGCATCCATTTTATTGTCAAATTTATTTCCAAATCCATCAGTAAAATATCTTTGTTTTGAATTTGCATAGTATTTTTGAAAAATTTTATCAATAAAGATATCTAATTGCTCTTCAACAGATAATTTGTCGTCTTTATTGATCACCATATTTTCATTGCGATCCATTATACTTATATTGAATTGTTGTATTTCAGTATATTCATTGGGATCGCGAATCATTAATGTCTTTAAGTAGTTTATGGCATCAATTTGATTATTAAAAAAACTTCCACGAACTCGATAACCTTCGTCATCTTGGCTTCCTACTCCTTTGTACAATTGTGAAGTTGTTAAAAAACCGGCTATATCTTGGGGGTTAAATTCTCATCCTAGAATTCCAATAGACAAATAAGTATATAAAAGTTCTTGACCATCACCAAAATCCAGAGCCATAGTTTTGTATTTAAATGGTGATAATTTGTTTCCCATTTCCCAAATTTGTTGAACTGTATTTAATTTTGATGTTAAATCTCCTAGCAAAGAACTACTTGCCTCTTCTTTGATAGTAACAATTTTGCGATCATTTGTTATTGTAATATCTTCATAGCGTTTATTATTTTCTAATTTAACTTCTTCTTTAGAATAGAATTTACCGTCTGCTAACTTTATTTTTTTACTATTCTCGAATTTATTTTCAATAACTAAATTTTGTTGATGGACAATAGTTTTTTGATCTTCAACGGTAATTACTTTTCCATTTGATTTACCATTTTTGTCAAAATACTTATCAACTATACCATCTAGCTCTTTCATTGGGTTCATTATGGCATCCCCAATTTCATTAGCTTTTTTTATAACATTAGCAAAAGCCAATCTAGTATCATCTTTTTTGTATTGAAAACTAGCGGGATTTAAAAACAGGTCAATAACATCTCCAATAAAAATTTTTGGATTATTGTTTTCGAACAATTCATCATAAACCCCATTTAATCTTTCGTCCTCTGTTGTGATGACGTTTTTTAATGTATTTTTACACAAGTCATCAAACTCTTGCATTTTTCCGTTTTTGCCATCCCCGTCTAAATTATTTTTCATTAAAGACAAGTTTGAAAGTTTTCTAAAAAATACCAAAGTTTTTGTTCTTGAATCCATATTTTTAGCCTTAGTTTCCATTTGGTCTTCAAAAGTTTTAATATATAAACTTCCTTCAGATTCATTTAGATCAATACCAGTTAAAGATGCGACATCCTTTATAAAACCAGTTCTCAAAATTTCATCCCCATTAAAAACATCCTTTAGAAATTCCCATTTTTCTGACTCGGGTTCATTTTCTCTAGAAAGCGAATCTAAACCGTTGCTCATTTCAGACAATAAAAGTATCGGGCTTAATAGGGCATTTATTTTAGACTCTTCTTTAAGGGTCCAACCTGTTTGAATTTTTTCATCAAAAGTGGTTTTGCCAATATTTGTTTCAATATATTGACTACCGCTAAAAGACCCCTTTCCTGTGTTATTAATATCTATTCAGTAACCATCTTTATTACCTTCAAAGTCAAAAATGTTATCTTGATAAACCTTGTCTTCACTTGTAACATCTATTCTATTAATATTTGCTGGAGCAAAATTACTTCACTCATAGTCTTTGTATCGATACTTATAAGTCGAACTACTTTTTAGTCATTGCTTAACTGATCCTTCATCTTGACATGAACCAGATACCAAATAACAATCACTTTCCTCTCCGCTTTCAAGAGATGCTTTTTTCATATTTTCTAAATATTGAATAGCCTCACTTTCATTATAAAACTCTAAAGAATTATTAGAATTTTTATTTAAATTTTCTATTAAAATAACCTCATCATAATCTTGAAAAGTTTTAACAGCTTCATCTAAATCAATATAAGAAAATCCGTTTCTTCCCTTGTAGACTTTTTGTAATTTATCATTAGATAGCTTTTTTACATTACTTGATAATTCTCCCGATTGAGAAACAACAAAATCATTTACGTTGCGGTATGTTTCTTCTTCTTTTATTTCAGCATCCTGCAACATTTTATCGATCACTTCATCGTGTTCCTGCAATGAATAAACCTTATTTTTATATTTGTAATAATAATTTGTATCTTCGACCTGATTTTTTAAACCTCTTGATGAGGCATAATTCATAACATCGGCCTGGCTATTAAAGTTGATATTATCAAAGTTATATATTTTATTAAGATTTTTAGGGATTAATAATAAAGTTCCTGATAACAACGCCGAAGTCATTAGTCCGGCAAAAATAATATTTTTATTAGTTTTTATTTTTCAATTGCTATTTTTTTGTTTTACCTTATTTCTGTACATTTTATTCTCCTTTCGTACATAAGTATTATAATCACAAAATGGAAATATTTCTAAAATATTTTAAAATATTTAAAAAATATTGCTATAATAAAAATGTGATATTACTATAACCAGAGAAAGAGGAAAAAATATGAAAAAAATATTATCAGTATTTGCATCAATAGGTTTGGGGTTAACGCCAATTACAACTGTAGTGAGTTGCTTTAACAAACCTGAGGTTAAGGAAAAACAGGAATTAACAGCTGAAACATTTGGTGAGTGAATGGCTAATCAGAATTTTGGGTATGAGGGAGATTTTTATTTTTTAGAGAATAGAGATCCCAAGGAACAGTCAAATTCATCAATACGAACCATATTGGGATATAAATTTGAGAATATTATTGCGAAGGAAATTTACAATAATTTTTCAAGTAAAAATGATGACGTTTGATATATTTATGTTAACTTAGATTATGATAATTTCGGAGAACAAATAAATGATGAAAATCCCTTTGAAAGTATGAAAGACTATGAATTTAATTATCAATTAACTATTAAAAATAAAAATCCTAACAATAAAATAGAATTAAAATATGAAGATCAAAAATTTAGATTTAAGCAAACAAATAGGGCTGAAATTAATAATTTTAATAATGAAATGTTGCACCATGTTTTATTGAATTATGATGACTTTGAAAATGATATCAATAATCCCTTCAATTGTTGATTGAAGAATTCCTATTTGCTTGGTGACGCAAAAGATGAAATTATTAGTGGTGAGACTGTTAGGGCAAAAGACAGTATATCAGATTACCTTAATAAAACTTCAACAGGTCATAGTACTTCATTTAAGCTACCATACGAGGAATTATATTTTACAACAATAATTGATGAAATTCATCAGTATGAAAAAGTTGGAGAATCAGATTTTATTCGATTTAAAATATCTGCAACTTCAACTTTTGCAGAATTAAAAGATAAACCTGAAGTTAAATGGGAAGCTATCTATATAATTTAAAAGCTTTGAATTTTTCAAAAGTATAATTTTTTACCATTAATACTTGTCATGGTTGGATTGCTTTTTAAAATTAAGGGAATTAATTTTCCCTTAATTTTTTTTAATTAAATATTTTTTCAATAACAATTACATAATGCCATAGGATCTTGAATTAATAATTTGCTAACTGCAAAAATGTTATGACAAAGTTTAGTTAAACTGTCAAATTAGCACGAAAAGTATTTCAGTCCAAAATAATAATTTTCTCTACAAAATTTATAGAAAACATCAACCCTTGGTGGGCCAACAAAAGATAAATGAAATTAAATAAAAAGATTGCAAATTACTGGTTTGTCAATATAATCTTAATGATAAGTAAGATTATCAGCAAAGGAGCAAATTTAAGTGAAGAACAGGGCAATTCCGGGCATCATTTTGTCTTTGGAAATAGGCATACTAATAATTATAGCAACAGTAATTTTTACAAATTCAATAGCTGAAGATCAAAAATTAGTAGCATACAGTATTCTGGGGTTTGAGTTTACTATTATTGGCTGTCTGATTATTTTATACTTCCTTAGAAACTTTTTAAACACTTGTCCAAAATGAATTAATAGGTTTTATAATGTTTTTTTTATAAACGTTGGTAATTTTTATATTAATAAATCTTATTTTTTAATTGGAGTATTTGTTCTTGGTGGAATAATAATTTTGACTGCTAATTTAATTTCTTTAAACACTACTATATTGCTAATCTCTAATTTAAAATCAAATTTGTCAAACCCTCTAGTACTTATGGGCTTGGCATATATAGTTGTCTTAGTAGCTTATTTAATAGCTGTTATTTCAATTTTAATATTGCTAAAATTTTCAAAAGATTTTTATCGATGAGCTAGATATTTTTGTTTATTACTACCACTACTTGGATGAGCGTATTTTTTCACATTTCAAAAAACAAAACGTGATGAAGGGTAGTTAATTAGGTTATTTTAAAAATATTCTTACAATTAAACATTTGAAAATAAAAACCAACCTAACCGGGTTGGTTTTTATTTTCATAATAAGTATTTTTATTTTCTAATTATTTTTAAATGAATTCTTTTTTTGAGATCTGCTTGTAATAATATGTAGATATTAAACCATATATTCAAATAAAAGGGTTAATAACAACGAATCCTATTAAAGAAATTATAAAAACTTGTTTTACCAAATTTAGGTCAATTTTTCTATCAACATTTATTTTTAGAGTAGTAATAGTGTATTAAATTATCAGCCCAAGGTTAAGCAATAAAGCAATCATTAAAAGTCACCAAAGATTGAATGGTTGAGTAACAGAAATAAATATAAACCCGATTAGACAAGAAACTCAAAATATGAAGCTGACTATAACCCTTTGCCAAAAACCAGAGTAAGGACCGTTTGCTACTAAACTAATAAAAGATGGTGTAATTAAAAATAGGAAAGCTGAGAAGAATAATTTTAAGGACCATTGTATTTTTTTGCAAGATGATGAAATCCAAAATAATGTGGAAGCTCAAAAATCTTTTGAATCACCGACAAAGTTCTAGTCAGCCTAAAATGAAGACAAAAAAGCGCATCAAGAATACTTATTAAAAAACAATTCACAAGAAGATGACATTTTAATTTATCTAGATTCAATTGAAATAAAAGTTTCATCGGCTAATCCCAAAAGAATTTCAATACAAATTCCTAGAATGGTTGTTATTGCAGATCGCGGTTTTAACATCTAGATAAATGATAATTCTAGTATTACTCAGCAAGGTTTCGTAAAAATTAAACCTTAGCAATCGAAAAGAAACGAAATTGAAAACAAGTTTAAAAAAAGGATTAGTTAAGGCAAGGATTTGAGGTTATGCAATACCTGCATTTAATTTTGATAATTTGGAAATGGCGAAAGGCATAATTGAGAACGCCCAAGAAACTAACTGAATTGTAATTCTTATGGTTACTGAATCTGTGGCAAGTATAAAGATAATTACATTCTTAAACCAACAGAGTGGTCGGCTTTGGTGGCCTAGATTAAGGTTAATCTTCTTTGGTTTACTTCTTAAAAATTAAATAAAAAAATCCTTCCACTGCAAGCAGGAAAGGATGTTGATTATTTGTTGTTATTAATTTTTAAAAACTATTCTCATCTTAGATTCTTTGTCACTTGCGATTTGAGCAATATCTTCGGAGTCAAAGCTTGGTCCATTTGGGTCATCATAATGTCCAAAAAACACTCAAGGATTTGGTTTGGTAGATGTTGTTTGATTTGGGAAAATCGATGTAATTAGTCCCACTTTATTTAAGGCTAATCCCTTTTTATCAGAACCAATCACTCATGTAAATATTTGTCCATCATCTCTTACATATATATATTTAGGGGAACTAAAATAAAATAAACTAGAAGCGTAGACAAATTCCGCCTTAGCATTGAACTTGCTATTTCATTTATTGGCCTCCTCGTTAGCAAACATTAATTCATCAAAAGGAAAATCTGCTCACTTAAATGTTTTATTAACAAAATCCCGTGAACTTCATGTTGTGGGTGCTGTTAAATTAAAAATATCATTACCTTTTTCGCTTTCACCAATTGATAAAAACGCTTTATTGAATTCAAATCCCGACTTAATAAAATCATTGTAATAAGAAAGGGTGTCTTCATATGTGATTACTTGTTTAACAAACAAGTTTTGGACAGGTAAGTCAAAATGTTTTTCGTTAAATTTAAATTGTAAACCTTTTATTTCAGCTGGAAAAACAACAATTGCTTTTTTATCATTTTCTAAATTAATTTCAAAAGAAGATTTACTAGTTCCAATTAATCTGTCTAAAATACCGTTATTTCTAATATTGTATTTTAATCCTCAATGGTTTAAAGCCCTAGCGGCTGGTTCACCATTTTTTATAGCTTCTTCTGCTAAAGCTAGTTCGTCGAATAGAAAACTTTCAGTTCGCCTTCACTCAGCATCATTTCCTTGGATATTTTTCATCAAGGTTTCTGTTGCTTCTTCTTCCCCTTTTAGTGCTTTAATGAAAGTTTGGTAAGCTAAGTTGTTTGTTTTTACTGAAAAAGAGTCGTTTCACGACATTGCTGTACCACCGTGTTGATATAAATTTTTTACTGTTTCCAATTTCATATCAGTGTCGATTAATTCAATTTCTGTGTTAGAAAATTTTATACTTTTTTTAACAAAATCCATAATTTTTGAACTTTGGTCAATTTCATACTGATTTTTATCTAAGTCCCCCGAATCAGATTCAAACTCAATTTTGTTAGCAATTTTGTTATTAATAATATCTGTGTATTCAGTTTGCGCTTCTTTAGCTTTATCCGCTAATGCTTTTTCATCAAAAATATTCACTATTGAATTAGTAGAAATGGTTTCAACTCTGGTTTCTTCGTTTTCCATTTTCATAGTTACACCTGCTATAATTTCAATATCAAATGTAAGAGCAAATTCCTTGTCTATTACATTGATAGAATTAACTTGAATACCATTTTTTAAAGAAGTGCCCTTATCAACCAGGATAGGATTATAGTTTACATCTGAGTTCAGATCTTCAATTATTGCTTTATTAATTTTATCAGTGGGAATAACGCTCTTTACTCAGCTTAAAAATTCTTCATAAACCGGACCGCTTTTTTCCTTAAATTGATCTTGATTAACCTGAATTTGTTCAAAAGTAATTGATTTAGGTAAATCCTCATCACTAACAAATTGGTATCCTTCAAAAGCCGCGGCAATTTCGCTACTAAAAATACTGTTGACAGCTGCTAAATATTCATTTATTAAACGGTTGTAGTCAAACTGGTCTTTTTCAGGAATAATTTTTTTTCCACATGCGATTACACTTAATGGTGCTGAAATAACAAAAGTTGTTGTTGCTAATATAGCTAATAATTTTTTCATTTTATTACCTCCCTTTATATTGTATTATTATACACCAGTAAGTTTATAAACACAATTGCTTAATAATCTTTTCTAATTAGCTTATAAAGTATATTAATATCTTGTTATCAAGATTATTAATTGTAAAAAGCTAAAGTCAACTACTTAAGTCGATTTTAGCTTTTTTTAATATTTTATTTTCTAATAACCCACCATTTTTCAAGGTGTTTTTTCACTGCTATATTCAGTATTTATTGTATCAACTTGAAAACCTGAGTTAAAATACAGAGAAAAACGGTCTAAACTATCGAACGCATTGCGACCATTTCCTCAAGAAAATAAGAAATCTAGCTGATTTGAGAATTTTTTATCTCTGTCGTATAGAAATAAATAACCCGCTCTATTAATCTTGAAATAATTTATACCAGGAGAAAATGCATAGCCATTTATATAATCTGAAAACTTTATCTCGGGATAACGAGCTGTTGCCTTTTCTATAGCTTCTTGGATTGCTAATTCAATAAATTCTATAAAAGGGTATAATTTACCTGGCTCTATTTCTTGTGTATAACTTTTTGGTCTTTTAATTTGAAGAGTGTAGTCAAGATCTCTTGTCGAAGAAATCGTATCTTTTCGAGCATATCCGTAAAGTTCCCTTTGAAAGAGCAAGTTAGCTTTGACATATTCCTTGTGCATCTCTAAAGTTCCAGATTTTGTTGTTAGTTGCTTGTTCATGAAGAAGGTTCTAGGAAGGTTAAATTCTAAATCTTCATTAGTTTGAGCAAAATGATAATTTATTTTAATGTTATTAACATATGTTGGGAGTATTTTTATTACCCTTCTTTGCTCAATTGTGTCAAGATTAGTTTTGAAATTAATACCTTTTGTTTTCAGGGTATCTCTCAGATTTTGCTTACTTTGACCATTATTCAAAGTATCAAAAATATTTCAACTATTTATATAAGCGGATGAGTCGGGGTACTGCTTTAAAAAACTTTTAGGTGTTCTGTCTATATATTGACTATGATAACTGCTATCAAAATTTTCGCCAGCCATCTGTTCTACTAAATCATCTAATTTTTGGCCCCCTTCCTTCAGGGCTGCTTTAATATTTTTAACTCGATAATCTGATTCCTTATCTCACGAAAAGGTTCTGCTTGTTCAGACTGTTTCCGTTTCAAATGAAACGACATCAGAGGCACTATACTTTGCATCTTTTGTACTTATCTTGTAGCGTTCCGGGTTATTAATTCCCTTTAGTAATTCTGGGCTAACTTCTTTTTCAAAGATAGTTTCAAACCCAAGAAAATTACTTTTATTTTTTGTATAATTATTTTCTTCACCATCATTATTTTCAAAAGTAAAGCGGCTTGAATATTTATCATCAGCTAAAATATTTTGATATTTGTGAGTAATTTCATTTAAAGCGTCTGCAACTTCGTCTGTTTCGAAGATGGTTGAAGAAGCTGTGTAGGTAATTCTTTCATAATAAACACTTCCTGTGGCATCCACAAGTTCTAGATTTGTTGCTAGTGTATATTCGATGGCAACAACTCTGTCGTCTTGAGTTCTACTTTTGCTCACAATTTCAACTTTTTCCAAAATCAAAGGACTACTAAAAGGGTTCTTGTTTTGATTCAACAAAACCTTGAAATTGACGTTACCAATAATTTGGGTTTCGGCTTCTTGCTTAATTTTGTTAATAGTCTTTTTTTCTTGAATAAAGTTATCAATTTGCTTCAAAAACTCTGAATCTTTATCTGATTTCAATACGTATCTATCTTGTGTTGCAACATAACCACATAATTTTTCAAAATCAAAGGCTTTTCCTCAGATTTCTTCAGCTTTATCCAAGGTTAAGAAATAAAGATAATCAAATTCTGTTTGCAAACTCGATGCAAAAATGTTATTAGCTACCTCCATTAATTCATTAAATATTTTTTCATAGTCATATTCATCTTTTATGTCAGGACGTTTTGTTCCTCCACATGCAACTAAGTTAACCGGGGCAGAAATTATAAGACTGGCAGATGCTAAGATAGAAAGTAGCTTTTTCATTTTAATTTCTCCTTTATTTTATATAATATTACACGGATTATGACTTAAATGAAACAGGGGCAGTGCTACTTTGTTTAAATTAAATTATAAATTATTTGCTACATATTTAAAGTGCTTTATTATATCAATACTACTTTTAAATTAAAAAAATCACAAAAATTAACTAATCTTGGGTTTATACTAATTGAAAGGCGGAAAATTAAATGTTAAAAATAAATGAAGATGAAATAAAAATTATTATAAGTGACTTCGATGGGACACTAAGGGCTGACAAAAACGCGGCAATAAATCCAGAAGATGTTGAACAAATTAAAAAATCAATTCAAGACGGGGTTAAATTTATCATTAATACTGGTAACGTTCCTTTTGAAATGATTGAAACAATTCAAATGATTGCTCCAATTTCTCAAACTAACAAATACATTATTTGTTCCAATGGAAATGCAATTAAAAATTACCATACTAACAATTTAGAGGTATCAACTTATTTTGATAACCAAACTACTAGAAAAATTATCAATAAAATTAAGACTATGGATCTGGACTATGATGTAACTTCATATGATATGGAAAAGATTTACTATTCAAATTTAAACACCATGAACGAAATGATAGCTATGGGGTTAAGTCGATTTGATAAAATCAATCGTCTCCCAGTTAGCGATGAAATTATCAACTCAATGAGTAAATGTCCAAAGATAACTTTAAAAAATGTTAAACCTCAAGATAAAGTTAAACTTGTGGAAATGATTGAAAAGGAATTTAGCGAGATCCAAATTTATGCTACTTGATTTACAACAGATGGAGTTGACTTAGGGGTCAAGGGACCAAATAAATTTACGGGAATAGTTTCGGTTCTTGATATCATTAATAAAGAAGAGAATTTAAATATCAAGTTAGATAACGTGGTTTATTTTGGAGATCAACACAACGACTTAGAGGTTTTCAAAAACTTAAAATATGCAGTTGCTGTTGGTAATGCCTCACAAGAGATTAAGGATCTAGCTTTTGAAATCACAGATAGCGCTGAAAATGCTGGAGTTTCCAAGTATTTGAAGAAAATTTCATCATAATAAAAATCTAAAAAATGAAAAAACCCTTAGATATCAAAGGGTTTTTTACTTATACATTAATTAGTTCTTAATAAATAAGCATTTTTCAAGGCGTTTTTTCGCCGCTATAATCAGTATTTATCGCATTAAATTGATAGCCTATATCAAAATAGACTGATCTATAATCAAAAATTCCCCCAGCACTCGGATTTTGTTTCGGTCAAGAAAGAATTAACTCGTTTTCAAGAATAAATTCATTATTATCGTTATATAAAAGCATGTGTCCAGATCTATTAATTTTAAAACAGCTCGCACTATTCATATAATCATAACCATTTATATAATCTGAAAAATTAATTACCTGATAACAACTTGTTTGATTTTTTATAGCCTCTTCAATTGCTAAATCAATAATTTCTGGAAATGAACATATTTCCCCATACTCTGGTTCTTGTGTATAATTTTTTGGTTTCTTAATTTGAAGAGTGTAGTTAAGTTCTCTTAAAAAGTGTGTTAGCCTTTATGTATTCCTCGTGAACTTCTTTTGTATTTGCAAATGTTGTCCGTTGTTTATTCAGAAAGAAATTACTAGGAAGATCTAAAATTAAATCTTTACCTTGTTCAAATCGATAAGTCACCTTAATATCGCTTACATATGTGGGATAGATTTTAATAACCCTTCTTTTGATTTGATTCTTACAGATTAATAATGAAGTGTATGTTCTTTTCGTTCGCTTTATCTCTGATGGGTGTAGACGTTGAATCGTTTTTGAATTTATCAATAAAATTTGCTAATAACTACAAAATTTGCGAATAATAATTGAATTGTTAAAGAGGTGTTATATAAAATGGTTATTAAAGAAATTGAAAATGGTTCAGATATTGATGTCAATCCTGAAAGTTATTGCTTATTATTAAATCAATATAAAAATATATTCACTTTTTTAGAAGTGATTTATCAAGAGCTTTATTTATACGAGACACAAATTTTAATTTTAAAAGTAAGGGGTTAATATATATAATAAAACTCATGTGTAAAATGTCTTAGCACTTTACACATGAGTTTTTTCATTTTTAAAGATGTGATTTTATTTTACAATAATTTTAAGATAATTTTATTTAATATTTCCACAAACTTGGTGATGTGGGTCCTGACATTTCATTTTTGAATTATCAGAAGAGCAACAACAATCTTGGCAGGTACAGTTTTTAGAATTTAAACAGTTATCCATAATCTCATCTCCTTTCTGACTCATTATACTATGAGTAGACTGATAAAACTTAGTTATTTGTGTTTTCTTAATATAAATTTACGTTATTATTATTTATTGATTTTTTTACAATAAAATTTGATTTTATTAATAGTGTAAAATTCTTATATCGCCGGAAAAAAATATTTAATTATCAACCATTTACTGTTGCTTATTTATGCTTTGCTTGTATAATGATGGCATACTATTGAATTAGTAAGAAAGGGGAAAATTTATATGAGGAAAATACTATTAGTATTATCTTCCATATCTATTTTAATAGCAACACCATTAACAGTTGTTGCCTGTAAAGACAAAGCTGTAACAGATAATAAAGAGTATGATTATTTTGGAGCAAGAGCACAAATGCTAAGCGAAATAACCAATATTGTAAACACTGGTTTGGAACAGGATTTAAATAAGTACTATTTCATGTCAAAACAAAGTCAAGATCTTGAGAAATTCCAGTATATCAACTTCAATAAAATAATTGATAAAATTAATAATCAAGATGGAGAACTAGAAATAGCGTCGAGTGATCCAGATTTTAGTAGCTTTAGTGATGAGCTAAAAACTTTAGTTCGATGAGAAACCATCACAAATAGCGTTCAAAAAAATGTCGCAAACAACATAAATTATCGTCCAATGATTGTTTCGGGAAGAAATCTACTTACAAGTAATTATTCATTTAAAAGTATTTCAATATCTTCTACTAATTCTGGTAGTATTGCTGGGTTAAATTTTGAAATTAACTGACCTGTGAATATTTTGGACGTCAATGGCAAGAATAGTTTTCATGATATAAATTATGTTTCTAGAATATCTATTTTCAGTGATGAAAACGAGTATGTGAGCATTTCAAATCTAAATGAATCTATTACAAGCGCAGTTAAGAGTTCACAAGTGGGAAACAATTTCAGTTTTATCTCAAACTCCGGTGACTTATTTGAAAATATTAGGAGACTTAAAAATAACGAGGTAGGAACAAAATTAAATAAGTTTTTTCAAGACTCAGTTTTGGAATCAGCAAGCAATCTGAAAGACGTAAAGTTTAATTACAATTCCTTTAATTTAAATTCAGATATTTTTTCGGTGGTTAATGCTGCACCACATTTTTTGAGATCGGGTAGTCAGTGATATAGCCAAAGTAATGCAAATGATGCGGCCTTAATTAAACCTGCCTTGATCAATGGGGGGGCTGATTTACAAAAATTAGCTGACGCCACCATCAGGTATGACTCTAAATTTAATTCAATTATTGGTCCACGAAGTAATGCGCCCGCTAACATATTAAATAAATTGAGTGAAAATGATTTTTGAGGATTCAATAATCTATATCTTAAAAATAACATTGAAACATCTTACAACAAATTATTTGATAATTTGATAAAAGCTTCAGGATCTGATTTTAGTATTTCAGAGGATAACCTAATTGATGGCAAAGCATTGGCAGTTTATCCCGTGCATGTCAGAAATGCAGTCGTATCTTATGAAAGTGTTTCTACTGAGAAAATAAACATTACTTTACCTCCATTTATAATCTTTGCAAAACAATTTCACAACAAAGATTCGAGCAAGAAATTTGTTTCTGACTGAGTTAGTGCGAACATAGAATTATACAGAGAACTATTTGGATTCATTGATAAAACAAATAATCAAACTAATAATATTTCCGTAAGATTTAGTGATGAGTTTTTCAAAGAATTAAAATTTAACCAAGTATACTTCGCTGTAGAAATTTTTGAAAATATCTACGACTATGGTAAGGAAAGAGTTATGAAGAGATTACCCAATTTAGATCCAGATTTAATATCTGGCATGGTAATAAGACCGTTTTATGATTTTAGTGCACGAGTTCAAATTTCAGATCTTAATAATAATTTATATTTTATGAACTCAAGAGGGAGTAGAGTTCTTTTCTATCAGGATTTGGATCCTACTTTTTCATTTTTTACAAAGCCAGCATTTAATGCAATAATCAGAAGGGGTATAGCCGATCTTTCGCTATCAATCGGTGGACAAAGCTCTTCAAGGGAGCCTGAATATGGTAAAGTAACCTCAGGAATACTAGTTGCTAACTTAATAAAAACATAATTTAAAAATGAAAAAACCAGCTATAAGCTGGTTTTTTAAATCTATATGTTATCCAATGTCTTTAATATATTCACATATAATAAAAGTTTCGTTTTGTTTCAAGTATTTTTTTCAATCTTTTTCTTTAATTTTAACTTCACCGTTTTTTCTGCTCCCTTTTTGTTGGACTCAATAACTTAATTTTGACGGATTAGTTACTCCAGATGAAAAGAAATAGGTTTTTAAACAAATATCATTAATTTTAGTTTTTCCTCCATTGTGAATAAAAAGTGTTCTGACAGCATCTTTTTCTGAGGGACCTCAATAATTTTTTTTCGTGTCGCCATAATTGTAGTACATCGGACTACCTTTTTCGTTAGAATTTATAAGAACCGGCGTTAATTCTAGTTCTTCCAAGTAATTATTAGCATTTTCGTTGACCCTTACCAAATATTTAAATTTATCCCTGGCGTTCAAATACATCGTACTAGTACCAGTATAATTTTCCTCTCTATATTTCTCCTCAATTTTTATATAAAAGTTTTTATTCCCAAGATTTTCAACACTTTCTTTATTTCTCAATCCTAAAAATTGAGATTGAAATTCAAACGAATCTTCGATAAATTTCTCATAAAGTTCTTTTGTGTTATTAAATGTTGTTCTCTGGCGGTAAAATATTGTTTGATCTAGAAAATCGTAAGTGTCTCCGTCTAATTTAAATGTCACTCCCTTAAATGTCAAACCAAACATAGCGATTGTGTTGGCATCTTTTACCATATCCAATTTTAGATCAGAATCTTGCGCACTGACAAAATTTTGTATTGTGGTGCTGTTATCAAAATTGTAGGCGAGATTATATTGGTTGATTGATCTGGAAATATTGTTTTTTGCTTGAATTTCATATTCCATGTCCTCGATATATTGGTCATTAATACCCTCAGCTATAATTGGGACAAGTCAGTTACTACCACTTGTATCACTTTTTACTTGATCTAAATAATCTATTCACGGGTCTTCTAATCCCTTGTGAGCAAGAAGAGCATTATTAAGTCTACCTTTGTAATTATACAAGTTAGATGCTGTTGCAAAACGGGACGCATCAATAATTGTGCTTGTGTCAACACTTCATTTCAATCCCATATTGTTTATTTCTGCTTTTGGGTTTGCATCACTTAGTTCGACTAAATACTTTTTAATATCAGCATTAACAGGGTATTTACCCTCATTAAGTTTAGCTGTGGTATTTTCTAAATTACCCTTGCTGCTATTGAATACAAAATCATTGACATGAAGTTTATTAAAGCTTTTATTAAATTCTTCACTAATGTCAATTGCCTTTTCAACAACCTCTGGTTTTTTAAAAATATTTATTGAAACCATGGTTGTGACAGGTCTATAACCCTTTTGACCGGTGCTGTCTTTGTATGTGATTTGGGTTGCAATAGAAATACCAACGGTTAAGTTATCTCCTTTTTCATAAAGTTCTATTTTCTCAATATCAATTCCTGATTTTAAAGGTGTTGAGTTGTCAACAATAACAGAATTATAGTTAATATTATTAACAGTCGATCTAACTATTTCATTATTAATATCTTTAGTTGGAATAATTTTAAAAATTTCGGCTGAAACATTTTTATAGTAATCACTGTTGTGGTCATTTAATGCTTCTCTATTATTTATCAACTCTTCAATAGTAATATTAGCAGGAAGATTTTCCTCTTCCATTCAAGCATAAGGATAGAAAGCTTCATATATGGCAGTTTTAAATATTGATGTTACCTCTGAGAGAAATTCGTTTAAAGTTTTTTCAAAATCAAAGTCATTTGGTATAATTTCTTCTTGAGTTTTACAAGCAACTACGGCTAAAGTAGTTGTCCCAACAAGTGATGAACTAGCTAAAATGCTTAAAAGTTTTTTCATCTACAATACTTCCTCCTATTCATTTAATTTCCCACAAAGCATCACCTTTGTTTATAGTGGAATCGTGGATTCAACGTTCATCACTACCCGCGACGTCTTTTCTCCTTGTTTCAGGCTGGTCAAAATAGTAGCACAATTTATTTTTGTCTGTTAACCCAGAGGAAAAGAAATAAGTTTTTAAAGAAGTTTGATTCAACCCTTTTTCAAATCCTTCGGTGAATCAAATGTTTTGTTCGTTTTCTGAATTCACATAATAGTATGTAGGTATTTTATCAGTTTCGTTTTGAACTAACTTGTGAGACATTTTAAATTTATCGTTTTGATTTTCTTGGTGAAAAGGTTCAAAAATCTCTTCTGACAAGAATCGATAGTGAGTTAATCTATCCCTTGAGTTTGACATAATTGGCATGTAACTTGAAGAAATGGGTATAAAATAAGTTTGACTATTTATATCAGGATCGGGTTCACTACCTTTTAATCCCATAAATTCTTGTTGAAAACGAAATGCCGCCTCCATAAAGTCTTTATAAAGCGAACTTGTGTCCAAGTATTTTGTTTTTTGTCGATAAAAAATTGTTTGTGTAGGCAAGTCGTATAATTGATTAGATAGTTCAAATTTAACTTTATTAATTTTAACTCCAAAAACAGCTATAACTAATTTATCTCTTTCTAAATCAATTGCAAATTCAGAAGACTGCGAGCTTAATATTGATTGAAATACATTATTATTTTCAATATTTTGTGATAAATTGTATTGGTTAATCGCTTTTGACATTTTTGGGTCGGTGACAGCGGCCTCTAACATCTTGTCGTTTCATTCACCACTACCTATTATTTGTTTCATTCAGTCTAAATTCTCATCTTGAATCATTCTTAAAAATTTATCTTCATCAATTTTGTGACCACTTAGGGCACTATTTAGTAAGATACCCCTTTGACTGTCTATCCCTAAATTTGATTCTGATTTAAATGAGCTAGAATCAGTTGTGGCACTTGAGTTGGATTGGAGGGTCACACCTGATGTTACCATTTTAGGATTGAATCTGAAGTCAACCGAACTGATATCCATGTTATCAATTTCATCTTTTATGCTTTGGAGTTTTTTGTTATCTTTGTTAATTTCAGATTCTGTCAAAGATAAGTTCCCACTGTCGCTTAAAAATTCGTATTGATTTGAGTTCTCACCATTAAATGTTTTAAAGAAAATATCGCTAACTTTTTTTGCGGCCTTTGCTTCGTCAGGTTTAGCAAAAACATTAATTGAAACCATTGTAAAAATTTGTTGATAACTACGGTTACCAAAAGGATCTTTATAAAAAACATCAGAAGTTAATTTAACTGCTAAAGTTAAATTATCACCTTTTTCGTGAAGTGTCATTGACTCAATATTGATTCCATTTTTTAGCGGAGTGTCAGTGTCAACTAGAATTGGTGAGTAATTTACATTGTTAGTAACAGTGCTCGCTAATTTTCGGTTTACCTGATTTACTGGCATTATATTATAGATTTCTTTAGATATTTTTAAATAGAGATTACTCTTAGGGTTTTTTAAATCATCTTGATTCTGAATTAATTCATTTAACGAAATACCTGTTGATTCCAACTCTTCAGTAGTAATTCATGAATATTTTAAAAAGCTTTCAAAAATTTCGTTCTCATATACTGTTGAAACATCAGCTATGTATTGATTAAATAATTTGGCAAAATCAAATTCATCAATCACTAAATCTTTTTCCTCTTTTTTACAAGAAATTACATTTAATGGGGCCACTACCATCATTGATGATGCAGCCAAAACACTTAGAAGTTTTTTCATATTTTTTTCCTCCTTTATAATCTATTAAAAGCCTTTAAATTTTCAAGCTGATTTTTTATCACTGAAGAATTCTTTTCATTTACTTCCCGGAATATCAGGAACAGAGAAGGAATCTCTACTTGACCTTTTATTAAAAGTAAAACTTACTGTATTTCATTCTTTCTTCGATGATGAGTAAAAGTAAGTTCTAAGAGCGCTTTCGTTGGTTCTATGCCCTGGACCATCATAGGTGATTAAATAACCCCTATCATTTACATACATATATGTCTCAGTTTTTTTTGTCTGGTTTGACTTGAATAATGAAGTCATTTTTAGTTTTTGGTTTATTTTATTAGCATCTTCATTAGCTTCCAAAATATTATCAGCTCTATCTCCCTCTAGGAAAAATTGAGTTTCTGATGACCCACTTTTGTCTCAGTGTTTTGGTCACTCAATAGAAAAAGTTTCGAAAGGGTTATCAACTAGCTTAGTATTTTCTAATCCAACTATTTTTGATTGGAACTTAAATGCTGATGTCATAAATTCATTATATAGTGCTAAAGTGTTACTAAAAGATGTTTTTTGTCTAAAAACAATAACTTGATCTGGAAAATCGAATGCAGCTCCGTCTAATTTATATTGAACACCTTTCAATTTAAGGCCCATTAAGGCAATAGTGGTTGTGTCGGCTACCATATCTATTTTAAATTCTGAACTTTGAACCTTTAAAACGGTTTTTAAAAAGCTATTTTTTTCAAAGTTAGCTTGCAAGTTGTATTGATTAATAGCTTCTGAAATTGTGGGATCTTTTTCTATGGCCAGGTTCATTTGTTTGCTATATTCATCATCAATAATTTCGTTTACAATTCACTTATTATTGTTTCCTGTAATACCACTTAAAAAATTTTTAACTGAGTCGGTCTTTTCATTTCTTAAAGCCGCCATTAATGCCCGACGCCCTTCACTATCATCTACTTCATTAATTGGTGATGAGGATGCAAAACGACTTGCTTCAATAAAGGTATTTGCGTTAACTTCTAAATTTAATTCGTTAGAGTCGATGATTGCTGAAGTTTGACCACTTAATTCTAATAATTTAGTTTTTAAGTCGTTTTTAATATCTGTGCTATTTCTAATAGCTAATGAATTTATATCTAAATTACCACTATCACTTTCATAATAAAATTGGTTAGCATATTTAACATTCAATAAATCATAATATTTTTGCTCAATCGCCTTGGCTGTTTGGGCGACATCCTCTTTTCCAAAAATATTAACTTGTTGCAAGGTTGAAACCGGACGAGTTGCTTTTTCCTTATTTCTTTCTTTATAGACGATATCTGTTGTGATTGTAATGATGACAGTTATGTTAGCGCCCTTTTCTACTAAACTTATTCTAGAAACTTTAATACCATTTTTTAAAGGAGTGCTTTTATCAACCAGTACTGGATTATAGTTTGGATTTGAAGCAACAGTTCTTTGTAATTCCTCATTGATATCTTGGACTGGAATAATTTTCATGATCATTTCGGCAGTGTCTTTAAAAAACTTACTTTGTGGTCTATTTAGATCATCTTTACCATTAATTAAAGTTTTTATTGTATATCCAGTTTCTTTTTCCAACTGGTTTTCATCCATTATTAAATATGGTTTAAAGGCTTTAGTAATTTGTGATTGAAAAACATTTGTGACCTCAGCTATGAAGCTGTTCAATACTTGATCATAATCATAACTATTGCTTGCTTCATCATCTTTACAAGAAATAACAGTAAGCGGTGCTGATACAACTAATGTAGCAGAAACTAATATACTCAAAAGTTTTTTCATACAGATTTCTCCTTTTATTATTTTTTTCTTTAATGATTATATACTAAAAAGGCTTTCAAGACAAGGGGACCACCACTAATAAGTTTTGAATTATTCTAATAATTATAAATAAAAATAGTCTTTTGAATAAAAATTAAAATTTAATCAAACTGGAAATAATGGTTTATAATATTGACAGGATTAAGATAAAGGGGCTTATCTTATCTTTAAGACGCTGGTCGTCGTTCATTTCAAAAATGCTGAATCTGTTTTAATTAGATAATTAAGAGTTAAAACCAGCATTTAAATTTATTAAAAGGAGATTTTGAAAATGGGTAATTTATCGAGTAAATTACGCAAGTTTTTATTTGCGGGAATTTCAACTTTTATTGCCATCACTTTTCTCTTAGGGATATTGCTTTCTGTTCCAGGAATGGGATTAGAATCTTTAAAATTCATCAACAGTGTTAAAAGTACTGTAAATAAAAATTTCCCTAAGGGAAAGTTTGTTATAGATGGAAAAGGAAAATTCTACGAGTATGCAATGGAAAAATCAATTAAATCATCTTACACAGCTGATTGTTTTTCCGCTACAAACTGGTATGAGGATTCTTCGCTCAATGAAGAGCATCGTAAAGAATATTTAATTTTTGTTGACGAGTGATTCGAAAATCGCTGAGGAGATGTTATCAGAAACAAAGAAGACGTTGATTTAAACGATGTTTCAATGGATCTGATTGAATTTGATCAAGCTTTTGCACAAGAATTTCATAATTTTGGTTATGTAAATCCAGGAATTACTTGAATATGAAAAAAAGGAGTGATAGCGGATTTGTTATCACCCAATCTAAAAAAATCACATCTTTATTTAGATGGTTTAGAAAAACAAACTATTATTGACCAAGATGTATATGACGCTAACGTAGATTTTACAGGACCCGGATTAGGTGGAATTAATGTAAAAAGTTCTTTAGGGGCATACTTGGTAAATAACAAAGTTTGGTTTATAAATATGCAAAGAAAAAATGTAAGTTATGCCATGACTGCAGCTCTAGGTTCAAGTGTCTTCAAAGACAAAACCTTAGGCGAGGAAGACTTGCCAAAAACAATTACAGCTAAAGATTTGTATCATTCCAATTTTACAGCTGCAATTTATACAACAGCAGCGGGGGTAGGATTTTTATTAATAATTTTCCCTTTAATTGCTATTTCGGGAGCAGCTGCTATGGTTTACATTTATGTTGCAAACAAAAAATAAATGGGGGATTTAAATGAAAAAACTTTTACAGGTTTTAGGAACCTTAAGCTTACTGACAAGCACAACTACAACAATCGTTAGTTGTACAATTCCTCAAAAGAAAGATTTTTCAGTTGATGAATTGATAGGTAAAAATATCGATACTAGCAATCAAGTAGATGACTCCAACCATGAAGGCATGTTTACCAATTTTTATACAGTTGGAGATAGTCTATCAGATACAGGTGCTTTAATCGGGGCGTTAAATGCAAAATTTAAAGCTAACGCGAAAATTGAACAGCCAAGTTATAGTAACTCATTTACAAATGGTGATACAGCCGCCAAATTATTAGCCGAAAAACTTGGATTCGAAAAGAATTGAGAGTATGGATTTAATTTTATGGGCGAAAACCATCATGGTAATAACTACGCAGTTGGGGGCGCAACTGCTAGTAATGTTGAAGGCGTTTCAGGAATGCTTTTAAACAATTTTAAAATTTATGAACAAACCGTTGCCTTAATTAAGCAACACAGAGTTAAGCCAACTGATTTGGTGTTCTTTGAAATCGGAGGAAATGATTTATTTCAAATGATAAACACTCCTGAAAAATTCCAAGAACAAAAAATGGATGAGGCAATTGCTAATATAGAAAAAGCATTACTTGTATTATTAAACAATGGGATCGAAAATATTATAGTCATGAATGCACCTGATGTAAGTAAAATCCCGACTTATAATACAAGCAATGAGAAAACAATCAAAAGTGCTGCAAATTTAAGTCGCGAGTTCAACGAACGATTTGATTTAGTTTTTGACAAGCTTGATGCTAAACACCCTGGAGTTTTGAAAAAATTTGACTTGTATACAGAATTTAACGAAATGTTGGTTCTTTTTGAAGAAGAAGTCGAGGGTGGAAACTCTAAAAAATCTTGTACAGTTATGGAACCAGATACAAAAAACATTACTACTGGATTAACAATCAAAGTTAATTACGAGAATGGTTGTTCGGCTCAAGAAATAGATAAATTCTTCTTCTTTGATGCAGTTCACCCAACTCAGTGAGGTCACGATTATGTAGCTAATCGTTTGTTTGAAATTGCTCAACAAATGGGAGGAACTAAAAATGCGTAAACTTTTAAGTAT
The DNA here is from genome assembly GCF_964019765.1 of Spiroplasma endosymbiont of Panorpa germanica. NCBI lineage: Bacteria > Bacillati > Mycoplasmatota > Mollicutes > Entomoplasmatales > Spiroplasmataceae > Spiroplasma > Spiroplasma endosymbiont of Panorpa germanica. The sequence goes on from NZ_OZ026461.1 coordinate 1,022,119, forward strand.
TTTAGCTTCCGTTTCCCTGACAGCTTCAGTTGCAACAACGACTGTTTCTTGTACAAGTAATAAAATGAATTTGGAAGTTGCCAGACAAGCCAATGATATAAATAACTTAAAAATCGGAGTAGCACAAGCAGCTAAAAGTCTGGTTTTAAATCATGAAAATGATTTGAGCATCGATTATACAATGGATAACTTCTTCTCTCCTTCTGTGATAGAAGATAATTTTTCAGGATTTAATAAAAATGATTTCCAAGGTGTTTCACGAACTAGATTCACAGCCATGTTCAAGAAATACTTTAATTCAAAAAATCCAATTAAAAAAGATTCATTAAACTCAAGTTTAGAAATTAAAGATGGACGTAAACCACAAAGTGGTGGGTCAATTTTAACAAGTTTAGCTGGGTTCTCTGGATTAATTAAAACAATCACTAGTGGGAATTTCCTAGAACTAATCATCGGGATGGCAGATTCTTCAGGACTGGTTGAGGAGATGTTAGATCCATTATTAGGAAAAACTGTTGCCGGTCTACTAGACGAACAAACTTTGAATGCTTTAGGTCAAGCTTTTGATTTATCTTGTTATAACGGGATGGCATATCAAGACGTTTTACAAAACGGGATGAATAGTTTATCAAATGGTCTAGTCAGATTATCAAACAACCCAAACAATTTAACATATGCCAAAATCGGGGTTCCTTCTGACAAAAATAACGATAATTTAGCGAGTGAAAACTTGCAAAAAACTTTGCCAAAGATAAAATCAATTTTAGCAAATTTAGACATTGTTGAAAACCTACAGGCAGTGGGTGATATTCTTCACTTTGCAATTATCACTCTGACTTACCTTAATCAGTTTGATAAATTTAGAAGTTTTACTCCCTCAGATTCAGAACACTTGTTTGTTAGTGGTGAAAAAAATATAACTACTTTGAATAAAATAAGAGATCAAAATTTTAATGTTACAGATTCAGAGCCTGATATAAAAAAATTAGTAGCTAGTCTAAAATTCTATTTAAGCGTTGACGAAAAAGATGTTGAGGGTAGAAACTTTCAAAGACTGATTTCGATTCTTTTCGAATCGAAATCAATAATGAAACCCCTTGCGGGACCGAGTTTTTCTGTTGGGGGAATAAACTGATTATTTAAACCAATAGTTGGAATCATTGCTGAAATGAATGATATGAATAACTTTACTGCAGGAATTTTTGAAGGTATTTTAGGTATTTTTGCTAACAATTTAGCCAATCAAGATTCACTAAAGGTTTTAATTAAATATTTAAAGGGTCCAGTAGTTTGAAGATTTCTTCCTGAAGAAATGAAGGAAATGGTAAAAATGATCGAGAATAGTGAGGAATATTATAATAATCCTTACAAGGCATTTTACTCAGGTTCTGGATTAGGTCCAATAATTAACATGATGAGCTCGACTTCAAGTAATGATAGTTTAAACATTAAATCATTTTTGGGGTCGGTTTCTCCAACAATTGATGCTATGGCAGATAAATTAAATGTTGATCGTTATGAAAATGTTAACTCAAGCAGTACGATAAAAATTCAAGAACTGGGTAAATTTTTTACAGCAGTTGGTGAGAAAGAAGAATGAACAGATAGTTCAGGTAAAAAGAAAACAACAACTGTTCTTGAACACGCACTAACTGATTCTAAGAACATGTTTGAGAATCTTGGATATGACAAAAAAACTAAAAGTTTTGTTAGCAATAAACCATTAAGTATTTTGAAAAACTTTTTAAGTCAGAGTGCTGATGGTTTATCCGACATTGATGATATCTTATCAATGGTTGGTGAAAAAAAACATATTGAAAACCAAGCTTTCAATGAAGAAGTTAATAAATTAACTTCTCAAACAAGCGACTGAGAAATAATAGATTTCAATGAAGATTACATTTTTGAAGATATTATTAATCACTTAGCAATTGAATTGAGTCATAATTTTGATGAAGTGAAAAACACTTACACAATAACAGCTCAAAGAAATAAAAACGGATATTTTACAATTTCTAGTTTTGAAATTAAAAAATAAAAAATCAACCCTAATGAGACCTGAGACAATCTCAGAAGGGGTTGATTTTTTTGTTTTAATCCATTAGTCCAGCTTCATAAAGTTTTTTGAAGTGTCCTGGTTGTTTTTTTAAGGTTTCAAAAGTTCCGGTTTGAACAATTCCTGCACCATCTGCTCCTAGAACAATAATTTCATCAGCATTTTTTATTGTGCTTAGTCTGTGAGCGATTGAGACAGTGGTTCTTCCTACCATTAGTAATTCAAGTTTTTCTTGAATTTCTTTTTCAACAATATTATCTAGAGCACTTGTGGCTTCATCTAGAATTAATATTTGGGGATCTTTTAAGAACATTCTAGCAATAATCATTCTTTGTTTTTGTCCACCAGATAGCATAAATCCACGTTCACCTAAAATAGTGTTATAGCCATCAGGTCATGTCATTATTAAATCGTGAAGTTCAGCTTTTTTACAGGCTTCCATAACTTCTTCATTAGTTGCACCAAATCTTCCATAAGAAACGTTGTCATAAACATTACCATAAATTATTTGGGGATCTTGTTCAACGTATCCAATATTAAATAAGTAACTTGATAAATTTACATCTTTTAGGTTGATATTTTTGTTTATTAGGATTTCTCCTTCAGTTGGGTCATAGTATCTTAATAGTAGTCGTGATATTGTTGATTTCCCACTTCCGGTTTCTCCAACAAAAGCATAACTTCGACCTTTTTTAAAGGTAAAGTCGAATTTTGGTAAAATAGTTTTTGTTGGTTTTTCGGGATAGGCAAATGAAACACCTTTGAAAACAATGTCTCCTTGAATTGAATCAATATCAACACCATCTTTATAGTGAGGATCCATAATTGAATTTGATTTAATAGTTGAATCAACTCTGGTTGAAGCAACCGAGGCTTGGGCGATTCCCACCGAAGCCATTACCACTTGAAATAGTGGTCCAGTCATAATTCCTTGTGCCATTGTAAATGATGCAAATGTTACAGTGAAGAAGGCAACTCCCTCTGCTCCTGCGTTTCCATATTTTAGCATGGCAACTCCGATTGATATAAATTGAATAAAGCTGATTCCTGAAAATAATATTGTAATCATTAATGCTTGAACTTTACCCATTTTTACAGATTCTTTATAATACTTTTTATGTAACTCATAAAATCTTTCAGTTTCATAATTTTCTGTTCCCGAAGCTTTTATTAAGCGAATTGCTCCGATTCGGTCAGTAACATCTCCATTGATGTCAGTAACTACTTCTCTAACTTTTGTATAACGTTTTTTTGTAAAGGCAAAAGAAATTGCCATTGCTAATAATATTAAGAAGAACATTCCCAATACACTAGCTGCTAGGGTTGCTTCAAAGATGAACATCATAATTGATGCCCCAATCATTGTTAGAAAAGCATTTATCAAAGTAACTGGTACTTGAACTGCTTGATCTCCCACGATTTGAGTATCAGAAATTACTTTAGTAATGATTTCTCCAATTTTTTTGTCTGAATAATATGAGATATCTTGACGCACTAAAGCTTCTAGTGATAAGTTTCTCAAATCAATTTCAATTTTTTTACCCATTAGAACCGAAAAGTACTGTGATCCATAACTGATTAAAGCACTTCCTAACACTATTCCAAGGGCGATTGAAAGAGTTGTTTGTCAATGAAGCCCCCAAAAGTCATCCGCTCCTAGGGCTGGGTTATATCTTATCATAATATCAGTTGTCATTTGCTTCACTAAAAGTGGAATTGCAATTGAACAAAGCACAGATATTATTGATAAAACGATAATAATTGTTGCCAAAAAGGCTTCTTTTTTGAAATAACGTATTACCATCGGAAAAAAAGCGCCTTGAGGACGACTTAATTGCAGATCTTTTTTAATTAACTTAGCGATTTTATCAGTATGTTCTTTATCAGTAATTACATTATTTTCTAGTTTTTCGTTTAAAATATCAAATTCTTGACGAATTTCTGGTGTTTTAAACTCATGTTTTTGTTTCTTACTCATTTTATTACTCCTTCTAGATATTATTGTATATTAAAAATATCAATTTAATTGATATTTTTAAAACTATAAGTGTTAAACTTAATTAAGTAAATTATTAAATTTATATTTATGAAGTAAATTAATTAAAAACTTTCCCGAATTTAATTTGTTGGGAAAGTCTCTTTTTGAATATGTATTATTCTTTAATAGTTCAGTATGAGTGTTCGTATTCTAAAAAATCAGCTGGGAAACCAGGTCGAACAAGATATGTGGCAACTTTTTTAGGATACATTTCATTGTGGTGAAGACTTAATTTTTTAGGATCTTTTATTCCAGATGAAAAAAAGTAAGTTCTTAAAACCACGTCGTTAATATAATATACCGGTTTACTGCTAGGGCAGAAAAAAAACATTTCATTATTTTCATTAATGTAAAGATAGTCCAATTGTTGGTGGAAGGATTTATCAGCACTTGTATTCATAAATGCAGATGTAAGGTCAAAGCGTTTTGAGTATTCATTTGCTCGAGGATTTGCTGTTACTAAATCGTGTTCCACGGAAATAAAATCCAGATTATCTCCCTTAAGATCTGCTAAATCTCAAGATTCGGGTTTATCTAAGGAAAACAAATAGCTAAGATAGTCTGACCCAGTTTCTTGTTTATCCTTTAAATTCGAAAACTCTTTTTGAAAATTAAAGGCGTCCATAACAAATTCATCATATAAGGTTAAGGTATCTTTAAAAGTACTTTTTTGTTTGATGGCAATCATCTGGCTTGTGAAATCATAACTATCTCCATTTATTTTAAAGGAAGCACCTTTAACCATTGCCCCAAAAATAGCTAACGTCATTTTGTCATCTGTGTGGTTTATTTTGAATTTCGAATTTTGACTATTTAAAACGCCGATAATACTTAAGTTGCCAATTAGATTGTACTCTAAATTATATGAATTGATTGCTTCTGAAATATTCGGATCTTTTTGAATAGCTTGTCGCAATGTGAATGTAGGACCATCATTTGGCATTAGTTGATTTAGTCAGAGACTGCCATTTCCCTTTATATTGCTTAATGTTATATCAAGTAGTTGCTCATTTTCTAAATATGCTCACAATCAAGTACTAAAACTTCTAGGATCATTTTGTTTTGAAACAATGCTTGTGGTTTCATAGCGGCTAGCATCAACTGTCGAGTAATCAGTAATTGATAGATTCAATTTTTCAACATCAATTTGAATTTTTTCAGTACTTAATGTGTTAATTTTATTTTTTAGATCGACCATTACTGGTTCAGTTTTATTTGTAATATAGCTCGTTGTGTTTTCTAAATTTCCTTTGTCACTTTGAAAGACAAAATCATTTGCATAAGTTTTATTCATCATTTCTGAAAAACTTTCATCCATGTTTTTAGCATTAAGAGAATCATCTTTATGTAAAAAGATATTCATAGCTGAATATGTAGAAATTTTTTGAGAAGAAACTTCACCGTTTTCTCTTTTGTGTGAAACCAGTGTTGCTATTTCAATGCCTAAAGTCAGGTTCTCGCCTTTTTCTAAAAAATTAATGCTTTCAATAGAAATGCCATTTTTAAGCGGGCTGGTCTTGTCAACTAATATTGGGTTATAATTTATGTTATTAACAACTTCTTCTTGAAGTTCTGATTTAATTAAATCGTCAGGGATATTTTCGTAAAGAAAGCCTGCGAGTGTTTTATAAAAGTCACTATTGGGATTTGAAACATCTTTTTTGTGTTCTGTTAATTCTTTAATTGTTAAAAATCACGGTAAGTCAAAATCCGAAACTCAAGAATATTTTGAAAAAGATTCGTTAATATTTTTTTGGAAAATAATAGCTACATCAGCGATGAAGCGATTTAGTAATTCCTGATAGTCAAATTGGTCATCAGAGTTTTTTTGTGTTTTACACGCAATAACTGTTAGGGGTGACGCTGCGGCAATGCTAGCTGATGCTAAAATAATTAATAATTTTCTCATATAAAAACTCCTTTTTCATATTATAAGTGTTTTTTTTAATAAAATCAACTTTTTGAAAAAGATTATGTTTTCTTTAAAATAAATTAAAATTTTTTTGTTGTTAAATTATTAAAAAATTGCTTAAATTAAAAGCAATTTTTGTATTCAGGAACTTTTTTTAACTCATGGATTTGAGATTCAGCTTGTTGAATTTGCTCTTCACTAAATATGTAGTGAGCCTCGTTACGACTGTTAAAAACTTCGAAAAAGTCCACTTTGCCAACTTCTGGGAAAATGTCTAAAATTAGAATTTCATAAAGTTTTAACTGCAAGATTTCCTTCTCTGGATTCAATTTTGATGTAGTTTTAAAGTCAACTAGGTGTCATTTTTTGTTTACATCTATGTAAAGAAGGTCAAAAGTACCGTTAAATTTACCATTAGAAAGGGATAATTCACTAAAAACATCGATTTCTTTTATTTTATTAAGCTTATTTTTAATTCAATTGTACTCATTAACGTGGGTTCTAATAGCATTTCCTTGTAAAGAATGGTAGCAATAGTGCTGTTCAATGCCCTTTAAGTATTGACTTAGATTATTATGGACACAAACTCCTTTGCTAATAGCTGCTTGCAAGATTTCTTGATCCACCAATTCTGCATTAAATGGGTAAAAATAGTTGATTAATTCACTTACACTAGGTAAATTGATAACTTCATTAGTTTTTGTATTTAAGTATTGGTGGTTTTCTTCAAGCAAAATCACTTGAGGATTTAAATAGTATTCTTTTAATTTCATAATTTTATCCTTTTTTAATATTATATAGTATTTTGATAGTTTAACCATTTTCCTGATGTTTTTAAAATCAGAAATATTAAAAACTCAAAAACTTGCCTTAGCCTATGTAATTTTGATAAAATGATTTTGTAAACTAATAAGTTTACCAATATGATATCCATAAAAAGATAGAAAGTCTAAGGGATAGTAACATGAACAAATTTTTATTAGGTGGAATGGGCGCTTTACTAGTGGGTAGTGCCGCCCTTTCCAACATTACAACCATTACCCAAAATAGTAAAAAAAATAATATTTATCAAGCAATGGAAGATTACGACATTAGCGATATTAATACTGATATTAATAGTCCAGAATTTTGAGAAGACATTAAAATTATGGCTCGCGAACAGGTTGAAATTGCGATCACTCAAGGAATTGAAGAAGAAGAAGGTTTTTTGGGCAGCCGTTCAAAACGCGAAGTTGAAAATTATACTTTTGACATAAGTGATGACTTTATAGATGAAATGCAGATAACCGACTTCAATGAGGATTTAGGAATGCTTTCCTTCTATGATTTAATAGTTGACGAAAGCCAAAAATATACCGAAGAAATTCAAGAAGTTTTTGATGAAGAGATTGGGGGTTGAATTGGCGATTTAACCGGACTTAATTCTCAAGTCACAAATCCTGATTCTAGAATATTTTGTATCGATCCAGAAACATCACATAACTGATGTACTGAAGAGAAAGAACCTGAAATTCAAATTCCTGATGGCTATACAAAAAAAGATGTGGAAGAAACACTTAAATTTGACAAGATGATTCGCGATATTAACTTTGCTAACGCAATAATAATCCCTTTTGCAATTGGGGCTGCTGCAGCATCAATAGCTCTTTGAGCAATGGCGTGATTTTTTGGATTTAGTGTCCCAGCGGCAATCGCTTGTTCAGTTTTAGCAGCCGCATTATCAGTAACTTCTGCGGCTCTAACCGTAGCTACTTTGCCTCATGGTCAAATTAATTATCGACCTGTTGATGTTTATTATTTAGCAGCAGCTGTAGCAGACTTTACTTTAGCCATTGCAGATATTATATTACTTATAGTTGGTGGTCTAACTGTTACAGTGGCAGCAACTGAGTGAGCATTTCCTGTCATTTTTCTTGCATTAGGTGCAATTGGAATGTTGGTTACTTACTGCGACTTGTTTGGTCAAATAAAATAATAATTAAAGGAGTAATTATGAAGAAAATTTTAGCTATTTTAGCAACCATTGGTTTAACAAGCCCGTTAGCAACAGTAACTGCGTGCTCAAAAGACCCCGTTGTTGAAAAACCCGATATCCCTGTGGTATCAGAATTTGATTATGGCAACATCCAAGAGCTATTTAAAGTGGTAGACTTAGGAGATATTTTAGTGACCCCAGAACTAACTCGACCTAATGTTTCATTAGAGACAGTTGTTAAACTTGTTCAAAAAATAAATAACATCAAAATTGACTGAAATAATTTAGATGTTATAATTAGTAAGAACAGTGCACAAATATCAACTAATCCTAACCAAACAAAGTATCTTGGAGAAGCAGTTACTTTGAACTATAAAGTTGTGGTTGAAGTTAGCGAAGCTATTACATCACCCAATATTGGTAGTGTTACCAATTGGACTGCAAGCAATGATGTTGTTTTACTTTATAACTCATTGACAGTCTTGGAAAAGGAAAATATTTTATTCCATCCAGATGTCAATAATAACGGCTCTGATCATTTTGAAATAAAAGATAATAATCAATTGGATAGTTTTATTTTAGTGGCAAATAATGCTGGAGACTACATCGGGGAAATTAAAATTTTTTATGAATTAACAAAATAGAATTAACTGTTATATTTAAATAAAAAATAATCATACAGTTTTTTCGGTATGATTATTTTTTATTTAAATAACCAAGGAAGGAAATAAGCAAATGAGCCACGATTTGAGCAAACTAAAGGAAATGATAAATAAAGACGTAAAAAAAAGTCTTCAAGATAGTCTCATCTCTCATAAAAAACCCGGTAAGTGGGTGTTTAATTTAGGTATATGTTTTGCTGCAGCAGCTCTATGTTCGATAATTATGACTTTCTTTGTAGAAAGGGTTTTGTGAGTATCAGTTTCAGTAGGACTATGTCTTATTTTCACAATCATTGCGAACATACTTTTTGCTGTTCACTTTAATAAAGCATCAAAAAAGTTAAAAGAGTTTCATGAAAGGTTAGATTTCCCCAAATACTACAAAAAAGGATTGGAAATGGTGACTAACAAAAAAGTTAAACGATGCTTAATTCAAAATCAGATGATTCATAAAGAATTTTACATTGATAAATATTCTTATATTAATAGTTTTATCATAGATGAAGAAAGGAGTGCTTTTTTGAACTTTCAAATTGGTGATAACCAAGTTTCTTATGGAACGCTTGCTTATAATGGAAGAAGTAAGTCAATGGATTATAACGACTACTTTCACATTTCAAAAATAAGTTCTGGGAGCCTTCATGATTTTGAAATGTATTTCAAACTCAAGCCATTTAAACTACCAGATAATCACGAAGAAGTTGATTTAGAGTCTGTTGAATTTAATCAATGTGCTAATGTTTATAGTGGTAACCAAGTGATGACAAGAAAGCTTTTTGAACCTTCTACTATTAAAAAAGTTATAGAAAGCGTTGGTAAAAAAGATCAGGCTAAATTTATATATTTATTTGTGGAAGGTGATGGATGTTTTGGTGAAATCAAAAACTACAACGTTAATCGCTTCAAAGATGGCAGTCTAAAAGATTTTTTAATCGATAAAGATTTAGATATTCAAGTGGATAACATCTATAATAAAGTTGTTCGCGAGCTGAAAGATATATCTCAAATTCTAGATTTTGTAGGTATTTTAGGACTTTATGAATAGGAATGGGTAATTTTACCTAAATAAAAAACCACCAATATTTAATTGGTGGTTTTTTTAAAAGTAAAATAAATCTTCTGTTTGAGGCATTTCTTTTTTATCAACAGTAGCTACATTTTAACTTCTTCGCTATCCTCTTGTGGAGGCATAATAAATAACGTTGAGCCTGTACCTGTTAATTGAGCTCCGGGGAACATTTTAAAAGCTTCCTCCATTTCTGGATAGACACTTAAGCAAGCTTCTTTTAAACTATTTCTTAAATCAAGCATATAAGGATCATATATTTCATCATATCTTTCATAAACTTCTCTTGAACTACAATTGATATGACGGTTAAGAATTAAATCTTTTCTTCCAATTTTTTCAATGACCTTAGCTTTTCTGACTCTGCTACCATAAAGCCCTACTTTGGCTGTTTTATATCCTGATGCAAAAAAGTAGCAGTCATAGCCGACTTTTTTTGAAACAATTTTTATTAATTTTTTCGAGCGTTTAAACTGAAACATTTGAGTCAAACATTCAATTGTAGAAATAGCATTTGAGCTACCTCCTCCAAGCCCTGAACCGATTGGAATTCTCTTAGTTAACTTGATTTCTAGCCCCACATCAATTTGATAAAATTCTAGAAAAGCTAGTGCTGCGATAATTACCGAATTATTATCGTTTAATATTTCAGGGTAGTTGCAAATTAGTTTTATTTTTCTTTCAGGTATTTCTGTGATTTTTATGGTATCATAAAAATCCTCAATCAAAGTGACTGTTGATCTGATTCTGTGATATTTTTCAAAGAAAAATCTTTTTCACACTTTTAATGAAGTATTTACCTTACAAAAAGAATTGACTGTCATAATTTACCTCCTGATATTTTCAAAAATCCTCACGTATTCATCGCTTGAAATAACTTCTGGACGTTTTTGTGGATCAATTTCTAAATTCTGTAAAATTTTTAAAGCTTTTGGCTTATCTCCCAAATAAGTTCCTAGATTGTTGTAAATCGTTTTGCGACGGTTATTGAAAAGTTGACGAGTCATCTCGTTAATCACCTTCTTATCGCTAATCGGCATTTTAAATTTCTGGTTTTGAAAATCTAAGGAAATAATAGCCGAATCAACCTTAGGAATTGGGTTAAACATTTGTTTTTTCACTGTAAATTCGTACTTTTTCGTACTAAAAAGTTCTGCAGCAACCGATAAGTTATTGTAGTTGTTTTCACCAACAAGAGCTGTAATTCTTTGTGCAACTTCTTTTTGAGTCATGAAAATAGCCTTTTCTAACTTATCACAATTATAAAATGTTTTAAAAATTATTTCACTAGTAATATAATACGGCAAATTGGAGATAATTGAAACCCTATTATAACTATTTTTTATATTATTTAAAAAACTTGTTAGGTCAAAATCAAGGACATCCCCCATTATTAATTCAAAGTTGTCACTGTTAAATTTGGTTTTTAGGATTTCTTCTAAGTCCTTGTCAATTTCGATGGCAACAACTTTTTGATATTTTTCAATCAAAAGTCTGGTTAATGCTCCTTGACCTGGTCCAATTTCAATAATCAATTGGTTTTTGTCTTCACCTAAAAGACTAACAATTTTAGCAATTAGGTTTTTATCAGTTATAAAGTTTTGTCCAAACTGTTTTTTTGCTAACATGGTGTTTACTCCTTATTTTCATCTACGATTTTTTTTATAGCTGTTGGTGTCAACCCAGTTCAATTAATCCACTTAAATAAAGTTTTTGATGATATTTTTAATGATCAGTTGAATTTTTTGGCTATTAACTGGCGGTTTTCTGGCAAGTATCAATCATTTTGCAAATATTCTTGCCAGCTAATTTTGACATTATTATCTACTTTAAATAGCATTAAGTCTTTGAGAGCCTTTTGAATTTCCTCATCACTTGCCTCTGCCACACCGATTTTGGCTCTAGTTTTGACTAGCGGTCGAGAAATAAATGCATTCAGGACATCTTTTTTGATGCCTGTGTTAATTTGTTCGCGAATTTTTTGACCTGGACCATCAGGATCAGTAAGAATTATAATGCCACGATTTTTGTTCACATCTTCTAACAGATTCAGAAGCTGAGCATTCACATTTAAACCATTGGTTTCAATTGTGTCGATTTCAGGACCATAAATTTTCTTTAGCTTTTGGGTATCGGTTTTACCCTCAACTACAATGACTTGGTCAAATTTCACAATATCACCTCTTTATTTATATAATAGTAGCATTTTATCAAGAAATATTATATAATTTATGCGAAGGGTTTTCTATAGAGGAGGATATAATGGCAGATTGAAATAGTAAAAAAGAATTCGTGGCCCTTGACTTAGGAACAGCAAATATAATTGCTTATTTAGGAGGACAAGGTATTATTTATAACGAGCCTTCAACAATGGCATACAGCACTAAGACAAACGAAGTTTTATATGTAGGAGAAGAAGCTTATGAAATGGTAGGTAAAACAAACGATGATATTCGTATGGTTGTACCACTAGTTGATGGGGTTATCTCAGATATGGACGCTGCAAAGGATTTAATTAAAATTATTTTCCAAAGAATTAAAGTGGGAGAAGTTTTAAAAAACGCTTTAGTAGTATTAGCATGTCCAAGTGGAGTTACTGAATTAGAAAGAAGTGCTTTGAGACAAGTTGTTGCCGACATGGGAGCAAAACACGTTTTAATTGAGGAAGAAGTTAAATTATCAGCGATCGGAGCGGGAATCAATATTGAATTACCAAACGGTCACTTGATTTTAGATATTGGTGGAGGAACTACTGATGTGGCGATTATCGCTTCAGGAGATATTGTTTTATCAAGATCGCTTAAATCAGCTGGTAACGCATTTGACGAAGAAATTCGTAAATACATTCGTTCAGAATATAACGTTTTAATCGGAGATAAAACTGCTGAAACAATTAAAAAAGATATTGGTTCATTAGCAAAATTAGACAATTCAAGAACTTTCAGAGCTTTCGGGCGTGATGTAATTTCTGGTTTACCAAGAGAAGTAATTGTTACTCCTGAGGAAATTAGAAACGCATTGCTAGCACCGTTCTCAAAAATCACTGATTTAGTTGTTGAAGTAATGGAAAATACACCCGAAGAATTAGCTGGAGACATCATTAAAAATGGTATTACCATTTGTGGTGGTGGAGCTTTATTAAGAGGAATTGATACTTACTTCGCTTCTATTTTCCAATTGCCAGTATTTTGTGCAAAAGATCCATTACTTACTGTAATTGATGGTGCAAAAGAATACGAAAAAACAATCGAACATTGATTTGAAGTAGCTGCAGCAAGAGATAAAAAAGAACACAAAATTTAAGAAAAATATCAATATTTAAAAGAGTTAACCTTGCGGTTAACTCTTTTTTTCACCTTAAAAGTGTAAAATATCCATTTTATTTATTATTATTTGTTTTAAAAAAGTGCTTTTTTGCTTTAAATTATGTATAATATTTACGAGTCAATTATTTTCTTAAGAATTGTCTTAATGGAAGGAACAAAATATGGCGAAGCAAAAAAAAGAAAGAAAATTTATTGCTATGGATTTTGGTTCTCATTCAACAAGAATCTACATTGAAGGTCTAGGAATTGTTTTTGATGAAGCAACTGTTATGGCTTTAAATACAAAAACAAAAAAAATTGTAGCAATTGGTAATGAGGCATCTAAATTAGTTGGTAAAATCAATCACTCAACTATGCTAGAATATCCATTCAAAAATGGAGTAATCGCAAGTATTGACATTTTAAAAGAATTTTTAAATGCAGCGTTAGGTAAATATCAAGATGACTTGGTAGGAGCTATTATGTTGATCGCTTGTCCACTTAGTGTGACAAATTTAGAAAGAAAAGCTTTAGTCGAGCTAGTTAAAAAATTGGGAGCATATTATGTGCAGACCGAAGATGATGTTAAAATGGCAGCACTTGGAGCTGGTTATGACATTTTTGAGCCTAGTGGAATTTTATCACTTGATATTGGTGCTGGAAAAGCAACTGCCGGAGCAATTTCAGCAGATGGAGTTATTTCATACAAGTGAACTAAAGTTGCTGGTAATGCGCTAGATGAAGAAATCGTTAAATACATTAGAGCTCGTTATAACATGGAAGTTGGAGCCGTAACTGGAGAGAAAGTTAAAATCAACATCGGTACTTTAATTAAAACTAAAAACCCTTTAAAAATTAAAGTATTTGGTCGAGAAGTTGTCTCAGGAATGCCAAAAGAAATTGTTTTAACTGATTCAGAAATTAGCAAATTGGTTCAAGTAGCTTTTGGTAACCTAACAACTCTAATTACTGGTGTTTTAGAAGATACGCCAAACGAATTAGCTGGTGATATCATCAGAAATGGTATTATTGTAACTGGAGCTATGAGTGGTATTCAAGGAGTGAAAGACTTCTTCGAAGACTTCTTTGAAATTCCTGTTAAAGTTGCCAAGAATTCAGCAACAGCAGTAATTGATGGAGCGGTGCTTTATAAAAAAAGGCTATACCAACAAATGGAAGAAAAGATAGAAAATAAAGAAAGTCTATATAACTAAAATTAAACAAAAAATCATTAAAAAATAAGCCACTGGCTTATTTTTTTTTATTAAAACGGCTGCTTTTGAGAATAAAAAAAACCGACTTTAAGGTCGGCTTTCTAAATTTATTTATTAACTAAATCGATTGTCAAATCGGTTCTTATATGTTAAAGTTAGTTTTGCTGAAAATAAAGTTTCCCAGGTAAGCAGATCCACATCCCAAAGAAAGCAATATTATTGGAGATGATATTTCTCACCCAAGATTGTTTTTAGCAAGTGGGTAATATGTCACAGTAGCTGTTATTGAATCTGATATCACATTTTCAACTTCTTTTAAATTATTTTCATCATATTTAAAACTCAACGGCGATACAATTAGTGATTGTATCGAGAAGTATTTAAAATTAGACATTCATTTTGGTGGTGCATATGACATTTCTGCAATCAAATTAATCATAGTAGTTGCAATAATATATCCTGAAATTAGCGATATTATGATTAAAGCTAAGACCGGTTTATCTGAAAATACGATAAATAACAGAGTATAAAGACCAACCATTGCGCATATAAATATAAAGAATATCAAAGCATATAAAATAACTAATCCCATAAAGGCGCTTGCATCATATGCCATTGCTGAGAAGATAATTACAACAAATAATGATGGTGCAAATATTGCAAAACAAACGAATAATATAAATAATAGTTTTGATACAAATATTTGTGTTCTAGAAAGTGACAAAGTCATTCAAATTCCAATTTGACTTTGACCTATTTCCTTTGTAAAACTTAGGTGAGCAAAAGTCATGATCACAATTGTGAAGAAGATAATTGCTGGAGTGCCAAATACCGCAGAATTCAACATTTGACTAATCGACATGGGAAGACTTCAACCCATGCCACTTCCTTGTGTATAACTAATTTCTACTTTTTGAATAAACGGCCTATCATAACCAAGAAATGTATTCGGAAATGCTGTAGGAAGCATTATTGCAACTGTGAATAAAGTTCAAAAAATTGCAAAGAATAGAACTAATTTTCAGTGAATCTTTAAGTGTGTGAAAACCACTCTATTATTTTGAAAAAGAATATTTTTTTGCATTATAAGACACTCTCCTTTGTATAAAGTTTTTTGAAGCGTTCATTGATTTGATTAATGTCGTTATTTTTAACTTCAAACTCCTCAATCAAACGGCCATCTTTTATAAATCCAACTTTATTACACAATTTAGCGACTTCTTCAAAAATATGAGAACAAATCAAAACAGTTGTTCCATGATCCTTTTGGAGTTTGCGAATTAAGTCGTTAAACTGTTCTTGCATGATAGGATCTAGTCCCGAGGTTGGTTCATCTAGAACCAGAAACTTAGGTTTATTCATTGTTGCACAAATTAAAGCTATTTTCTGTTTCATCCCTTTTGACATTTTTTTTATTTTTTGTGATGCATTAATATCGAAATGCTTTAGTAAGAGTTCAACAAACTCTCAGTCAGCATCCTTTTTTAAACTATGAACAAGTTTCAAATACTTAGTACCTGTCATGTTACCATAAAGAGCAACCTCTCCAGATACATATCCTGTAAATTCCATTAATGCCTTTGCGTTAATAACGGGGTTAATATCATTGATATTAATTTCACCACTATCTGGTTTAACAAAACCTAGAATTTGGCGAATCATGGTGCTTTTACCCGCGCCGTTTGGCCCAATAATTCCATAAGTTTGTCCGTCTAGAATGGTCAAATTAATATCAAAGTTACCGATGTTTTCGGCGTATTTTTTATTTAAATTGTTAATACTAACCATGATTGTTTATTTCCTTTCAAGTTTTAACTATCATAACACATAAAAAAAATTTTAGCCGCTACAGTAGTCAACTTTTTAATAGATTAATACAAAAGAATTCCTTAAAACTCTCTATTAACAATATTATCATATCTACTTGACAATGTATAGTACTTGTAATAATATAGTACTTGGGAGATAAAGAAATGGAAAAAATAACACAACCAAAACCAGGTAAACTGGAAGCAAAATTTAAAAGAAAAAAAGATAAATGACTAAAAGAACTATCAAAGTCATTATCTTTATTGAAAGCCGAAGATCGCGAAGATATTGTTAATTCATATAATGAAAAAATCAGTATCGAACTATCAGAGGGTAGCATTATTGAAGATATTTTAGAATCAATTGAATCAATAGATGTTATTAGTAATAATGTTTACGAGGAATTAGGGGTTGACCCAGCAGTTGCAAAAGCTAGATCTCAAAAACCTAGTGTTGCTAAAACTATAGGTGCTTACATTCTAAATGTCTTTAATCTATTTTTTGGAATTATTTTGCCAATGGGATTAGCATTAACATTCTTTTTAGTTGCCATCGCAATGATGGTGGCTATCGTACCCTATGTGGTTTTTATGTTCATAAACTATGATTTCATAAAAGCCTTGCCTTTAGTAATAGCCGGGGTTGGAGCTTTACCAATACTTATGATTCTTTCTTGATACTCAATGATTGGTTTTTACCATCTAGGAATTATAGGAACTAACGGTTCTTTAATTTTATTATCAAGTGAAAAAAGAGTTAAATCAAAAGTTAAAAAACTTAACGTTTTCTCAAGAATAGTTTTGATTATAGTACTAGTAACTTTTACAACTTTAGCAACTGCAGGTTCAATAGCAACTTTTGTTGGACCAAACTCACTGGGAAATTCAGTCATTAATAATACCTATTTTTATGAGGTTAGTACAACACTTGTCTTAGAAGAAGAAGTTCAAAGCAATAAAGAATTGACTAAAAGCGACTTTGAGTTAAGAGGATTCCCACATGGTAATGGAGTGAATTTTATTGTTAATGATGAGCGTGATTCAAATGACAAAGGTATTTCAAAAGTAGAGGCTACTTTCAAACACTCATGAAGAGAAGTTAATATTGGTGAATTACACATTGATCAGATCAATTCTTCAAATTCATTGAAGTTTAGAATTGAATTAGACTTTTATAGTTGAACAATTTTGGTGGCTTCGATTGGGAGTCCCGCTTTGGAGGTAAACATTAATTAGAGGAGGCCTTTTATGGATACACAATTAAAAAAAGGTATTTTAGAATTAATAATTTTAAAGCATCTTCGAGATAAAGATTGCTACGCTTATGAATTAAATAAAATCATCAATAAAGTAATTGATATCAACGAATCTACTTGTTACGCTATTTTGAAAAAAATGATAAATAAAAACTATTGCGACTTTTACGTTTCTGAATCTGATGGCAATTTTCCTTCAAGAAAATATTATAAAATAACTGAGTTTGGAAGATTGGAGCTCATTAAAAATATCCAAATTTGAGAAGAATTTCAAAGCAATATTAATGACTTATTAAAATAACTATCCAATAGCTTTTGATTAATTTCAAAAGCTCTTTTTAATTAAATTATTTCCTTTTTCTCTTTACAAATTCATTTTTTGAGTGATAATAATTCAGAATTGTGAATAGTAGAAATACAAGAATAAGATAAGTAAATAACCTCTTTATTTTTCAATTGCTAAATTTAAAGTTCTTTTTGGATTTTTAAACTAGCTCCTATAAAACCGCTTAATGTCGCTCATTAGATAAATAGGAGGTTAAAGTAATGAGAAAACTACTATCATTTTTAGCATCCATTAGCATTGTAACATCTGCTGCATCAACACTTGTATCTTGTCATAAAAATGAAACTTTTATTTTTGATGGAAAAAAATACAATTCCCGAGAGGAAATTTTTAGGTCCATCAGAGAAGAGGCTCAACCATTTAAAAGCGACGAGGAGTCAGGTTTTTTTTCAACTTACAAAGGAAAAATATATGACAATTCAGATTTAGATAAACTTCACAGCGAAATACTAAAAAATCACGAGATTAAAGAGGTTAAAACTTTGAAGAACCTAAGAAACATGAAGACTAAAGATGATAACGAGATAATTTCATTTGTTCCAGAAATAGGTGACGCCCAGATTGTGGAAGTCTACAGAGATTCTAACGGTCAAGCTGTTATGGATAAGAAAAGGGCTATCGAAAGCTATCTTGCTGGAACAAATAGATTTTATGCGGTGGGGGTCAATAGCAAGTCCTACGAATTCGAATATGGATATCAATTAGAAGATTTTATAAGAAGTCTTTATCTTAGTAGAAATGAATCGGGGATTCGAACTAAATGTTACAGCCTTTTATCAGAGACTTGCCACAACGAGAAGGCAGTCAAGCAAAAAATTATAAAGGACTCTAAAGTTGAATATAATTTAAATGGGTTTAAATGAGATAGAGCCAATACTCCAAATATTAGTAAAATGCCGAATTATTTAATAGAAAAATACTTCGATTCCTTTATAAAGCAAGCTTCCGGTGAGAGAAACACTTTCGTTTTGGATATAAAGTCCCATACAGACAATTTTTTTGGTAATACTGTGATAACCAGTGATCTTTCACAGAAGACTCTTAATTCGAAATTAAGCGATTGAAGTGTTGTAAATAAAACTGATTTTAGCCCTTCTTTTGGAGGAGCAATTATGATTAGCAAGTTCTTTAATTATTTAATTGAAAGTGTAAAAATTTCTAAAGATACCGTTTGAAGTGTTAAAGAAGATGTTTTTGATAATAACGAGAAAGAATATCAAAAATTTATCAATCTATTTAATAATATTTCTCCTTTCAAAATCGGTTTCAATCAGTTTGAATATGAATTTAGTTTTGAAACCATTGAAAAGCAACTATCAAAAATTCATAATTTAGACCCAAAAATCAAGTCAATGATTTTCATAAAAAGCATTATCGAAAAAATTGCACTAGTTAACAACGAAGACAAAGAAGAATTATTGAGTTCTTTTGATAAATATATTTCGGAGTTAATTCAAAAAATTTATACCAAAAATATGTCTCCTGAAATCACCAACCTTCTCAGAAAGGTGGCTGATAAAAACAACTTTTTTAATTACGATTTTTTGAGCATTCTTTTAAGCTCTTCAAAATTTGGGGATAAAGAAAATTTTGAAAAAAGCCCAGACTTAATAATAAAAAAAATGAGTGACGTCGTTAATCAAATCGTAACAATCGCTGGAGAATCAGAAATATTAGCTAAAGTTCCTGAGGCTTCTTTATTTTATGAAGCATGGAAAATCGCGAAGTCATTTTCGTTTTTTGAAAATAGAGTTCTGAAGTTGGATCTGGGAAATGGGCAATTTTTGTTTTATAATTC
Organism: Spiroplasma endosymbiont of Panorpa germanica; assembly: GCF_964019765.1. NCBI lineage: Bacteria > Bacillati > Mycoplasmatota > Mollicutes > Entomoplasmatales > Spiroplasmataceae > Spiroplasma > Spiroplasma endosymbiont of Panorpa germanica. The sequence goes on from NZ_OZ026461.1 coordinate 1,041,555, forward strand.
AAATGACCCAAAGGTCCCACTACTCAATTTATCATTAGGAAAAAACCCTATGGAGTATATAAATCTAGTTGAAGTAATTAACAATGACTTGATCAACTTTCCAAGTGGGGGATATTTTTTTCTAAACACACTTTTTGCTGATAAAAATGAGGCAATTGATGCTTTGAAAAAATATATAATTAAATTTCCTGAAAAATTTAAAGAAGTCGAATTCAAAATTACTAATAATTTTGAAAAATTTCCTAATAGAAATATTAATAATCAAAGCAAAGAAGGGGTTCAAGACGAAATAGAAAAATACGCTGAAGACGTTTTTAATCATGTTTATAAAGGAAACGAGCTTCTAGTTTACACAGATGGCTTTGGAAATGTGTTTGATGATCCGAAGATAGCTATTTTTAGCCTAGTACGCAATTTTCAATTCAAAAACTATAAAAAATTGATCATCCCAAATAATCCCAGTTTAAATAAAGTTGCTTATAATTCAAAAGCGGAGTTGTACAAAAATAACAAAGATTTTATTGATAATGTTTTAGCGGAAGGCAAGTTTGTTTTATCAACCGACCTGATTTCCAACCCTAAATTTGACGAGTTAAAAGAAAATGTGAATATTGTTAGCTCTGTCTTTCAAACTTACTACAACGACCAATTATACAACTTCAAAACCTTGGGAGATGCCCAGAATTTTATAATAAGAAATGCTAATATCGAGCAAGGAAAATTTATGTCAAACGGGGAATTTGTTGTATATCACGGGGATGTTTTTATGAATATAAAAGAGTTGGAAAAATTTATAGATCGAAAAATACAGAAAGCGGGTTACGAAAATTAGATGAAAAAGATATTGGTTAAAATACTAATGACCACACCAGTATTAATAATATCACCGGTGATCAAAGGGTCTTTTGAGTTTCAAAAGTTTGAGGGTTTAAAATTAGATATAATTCAAAATAGCACCAAAAACTTGTCAGAAGATGTTTATACTTTGGATTCGCAAAAGTTCGAATCTAAGGATGCGCTAAGCAATTATCTTATTAGAACACGTTTGATAAAATCTATTGGGTCCAACATTACGGATTATTTACCAAATCAAGAAATACCAGAAAAAGAACTGAAGGGCTTGAATGATATCAATAATTTTACTCCTTTATATAAAACTGCCTCAAACCTTTATGTTGGTGATTACAATGAAGCCATGCTTTCTTATACTGATGCTATTAAATGAACTAGTCAATTTAGTTACGATGGGAAGTCTTGATTTAAGTTTTTAGAAGAGGCTCAAGAAGATTATTTTAAAAAACACATAGATGTTACGAATGGAAGTTTTTATAAATATAAAGATGATTTATTTAATGCTAATAATTTTAATGACAATAGTCGATTAAATTCGTTAGGGAAAGATGGGTATGTTATTTTTAAAAGCCCATTTATAGATTTAGACGAAGAATATATTTATGGAACCAAAGATTCGTTAAGATCAAAAGTAAAATCAGCTCTAAAAAAACACTTTTTTAAAGCGAGTTCCGACGTTCCTGATTGATTAAAATCAAAAACCGTCTCTTTCGAAAATTCGGTGGAGAAATCAGATTATTATAAACTTGATATAACACCGACCAAAAACCAAAGAGTAGACTTTTTTTATGAAGACGGAAATTATGATAGAAATGAAGCTGGTAAAACAGGTTCAATTTACTTAAAAAATATGGCAGACATTGATTTTATAAAAAACGAGAGAAACTGGAATGTTCATAGTTTTCCTGTGATTGGTAAAAATCAAACTTACGGAGAAATTAATGTAACAGACTATATGGGGAGAAAGGTTCAAATAGTTTTGAAATCATGAAAAATGATAGTTCATAAAAAGGGTCTGGCGGAATTCCCACCTCCTGATTTTAAAAATACCGTTTTCAAAGAAACAAAGAAAACTGGTGGGGCAATTTTTTTATACGATGATAAATTAAATGGTCAACCAATTAAGAATACTTATGAATTTATTAAAAAAATACCAGCCAATTATTTTCAAGGCGAACTTAACCAAGTATGAGACAAAATTTTTGATGGCTTCTATGAAAATTTTTTATTTGAAAAAATCAATAATATTTCTAGAAGCGGGGAATGAAAATTTCTCGGCCTTCGAGTAAAAATGCTTGAAAGACCTGGTGTTTCAAAACACGATGATGATGATCTCTCTAATTATTTTCCATTAATTGACAATAATTATATTAATATCGCTAAAAATTCAATTATTAATAGTCCTAGCAATAAACCAAAAAATAAATTTGATGAAAATTTGTTAGAGAGCTTGGATTGAGAATCTGCCCAAATAGTCAAAATTATTCTTGATAATAAATTGCTAGACGAAAGTGTTGTTGAGAATTTAATAAAAGAAAGAAATAAAGAAAAAGGAAATCTGATTGATTCAAAACAAACTTTTTCTAATAAACTTTACGATATCCTCGGTTCAAGTAATCCGGTTTTTAATTATAAAGATAATTTGACTTTAGAAAAGTTGAAAACTTCATCTGGTGATAGTTTTGTTACAGGTAAAAAATCAACAAAAATAGGTAATAGCGAGTCGGAACTAAGGGAAAATTATTTTAAATATTCCAACATATGAAGCACCAGTTATCAAGAGGCTAAAGATAAATATGGTTTCAAGAGGCTGGTTGAAGAAAGAGATGATAATTTAATAGACAGAATTTCTGGCAATTTAATACCAGAATTTGGCTATCATAGTTCCCATAACATCAATGATGGAGTCAGTAGTAAGTCGGATTTTTATAATCCATCTCAGTATAAAGAAAACCTTTCTTATGCTTATGGATTCAAGAACGAAAAAGGGGAAAAGTTATATTTTAATAATATCCAAACAGCTCTTAGAATGTTAATAGATTCCCTTATAGCCGGGGGTGAGTGTACTATTGAAAAACAAAATAGTTGAGTTTACTTTTATAAAGAGGGTTCGAAATTAGAATCATTTGTTTTTAAAAATGAAAGAGAAATTGACGAGTGAATAAAAACTAATGGCTATAAATTGCCAAACTAATCAATTCCTAAGCTAATTTTTTAAAAAACATAACCATGATTTTGAAAATATAGTTTTTTTGTTTGCAAAATAAATGTATAATTAATAGTAAAGTTATTAAAATAGCAAAATAAAGCATAATCAAAATTGCTATTACATCTATGATTTGGTATAATATATGCAGGTTACGTCCTGCATTTTTTTATGTGCTGGTGCGTAATTATAAAATGACTATATTGTCATAGAAATAAAGGAGATTATAAAATGGCATTAGTAGCTGCTAAAAAAAGCAATAAACCTACATTCGTATCAATGGATTTAGGTACTGCTAACACTTTAGTTTATATAACAGGACAAGGAATCGTTTACAACGAACCTTCAATCGTGGCATATAGAATTAAAGAAAACAAAATCGTTGCTGTAGGGGAAGAAGCCTACAAAATGATCGGTAAAGGGAACAAAACAATCCGTGTTGTAAGACCAATGGTTGATGGAGTTATTACTGATATTCGTGCAACAGAAGCACAATTAAGATACATTTTTGCAAAATTAAGAATTGCAAAAACATTAAAAAACTCAATTATGTTATTAGCATGTCCTTCAGTTATTACTGAATTAGAAAAAACTGCTCTTAAAAAAATTGCAATGAACTTGGGAGCCGTTCAAGTATTCGTTGAAGAAGAAGTTAAAATGGCTGCTCTAGGTGGAGGGGTAAATATTTACGCTCCAACAGGAAACCTAATCGTTGATATGGGTGGGGGAACTACTGATATTGCCGTTCTTGCATCAGGAGATATCGTTTTATCAAAATCTATTAAAGTTGCAGGGAACTACTTAAATGATGAATGTCAAAAATTCATCCGTTCACAATACGGTCTAGAAATTGGATCAAAAACTGCTGAATCTATCAAAGTTAACGTAGGGTCATTATCAAAATACCCAGACGAAAGACGTATGAAAGTTTACGGACGTGATGTTGTTTCAGGATTACCAAGAGAAATCGAAATTACACCAGAAGAAATTCGTGAAGTATTAAAAGTACCAGTATCAAGAATTATTGACTTAACTGTACAAGTATTAGAAGATACTCCACCAGAATTAGCTGGAGATATTTTCAGAAATGGTATTACTTTATGTGGTGGGGGAGCTTTAATCAAAGGAATTGATAAATACTTCGCTGACACTCTACAATTACCAACAAAAATTGGTGAACAACCATTACTAGCCGTTATTAACGGAACTAAAAAATTCGAATCAGAAATTTTTGAAATTATCAAAGCGCAAAGAAATCATTCTGAAGTTTCATATTAGTCTTATCTAATTAACGTAAAAATAATTAAGAAAAGGAGAGAAAAATATGATTAAACCAGATAGCGCCGCCTTTATATCACTTGACTTAGGAACATCAAACATTTTAGCTTATGTTGCAGGTCAAGGGATCGTTTATGATCAACCATCATTAATGGCTTATGATGCTAATACAAATGAATTAATTTGTTTAGGAAACGAAGCTTATGACATGGTTGGAAAAACACATGAAGGTATTAGAATGGTAACTCCTCTTGTAGATGGAGTTATCGCAGACTTAGAAGCTGCAGCAGATTTACTAAAACACATTTTTGGTAGATTAAGAATGATGAATTCATGAAAAAACTCAGTTGTTCTATTGGCTTGTCCAAGTGGAGTTACTGAACTAGAACGTGAAGCATTAAAAATGGTTGCCAAAGATATGGGAGCTGAATTAGTATTAATAGAAGAAGAAGCTAAAATGTCTGCTTTAGGAGCAGGTATTAATATCGACTTACCACAAGGTAACTTAGTATTAGACATCGGTGGGGGAACTACTGACGTTGCTATTTTATCAGCTGGAGAAATCGTTGTTTCTAAATCACTTAAAAATGCAGGAAACTTCTTTGATGAAGAAATCCGCAAATACGTACGTTCTGAGTACAATATTTCAATCGGTAAAAAAAGTGCTGAAGGAGTGAAAAAAGAAATTGGATCACTTGTTAAGTACCCAGCAGAAAGATCAATGCAAGTTTATGGACGTGACATTGTTTCTGGACTACCAAAAGAAGCTAAAATCACTTCAGAAGAAGTACGTAACGTTTTACTAAACTCATTTAGTAAAATTACAGACTTATTAATTGAATTACTTGAGGAAACTCCACCAGAATTAGCTGGTGATATCATGAGAAATGGTATTACTATCTGTGGAGGAGGAGCATTAATTAGAAATATTGAAAAATATTTCATTGATATTTTCCAAATCCCAGCAAAAATCGCTAAAGAACCATTAGGTTGTGTAATCGAAGGAACTAAGATTTTTGAAAAAACTGTGAGAAGACGTTTAGAAAACGGACAGTATACTAAAGACGAAAAAAGTTTTCTTTCATTATAATTCGAATTAACAACAAGATAAAAAAACTTGTTGTTTTTTATTAAAAAAAGTTCTTATAAGAACAATACTAAAGGAGAAATAAAAATGAATGAAAATGTGTTTATTTCATTAGATTTAGGAACATCAAATGTTCTTGCTTATGTGGCAGGTCAAGGGATCGTTTATAATGAACCATCAATTATGGCTTACAACACCAACACAAATACTTTAGTTGCATTAGGAAATGAAGCTTATGAAATGGTTGGAAAAACTCATGAAGGAATTAGAATGGTTGTTCCAATTCGTGATGGGGTTATTTCAGACATGGAAGCTACATCTGATTTACTAAAAAGTATCTTTGCAAGACTTCGTATGACTAATTCTTGAAAAAACTCAGTTGTTTTATTAGCTTGTCCAAGTGGAGTTACTGAACTAGAGCGTGATGCTTTAAAGAAAGTAGCTATGCAAATGGGAGCCGAACTTGTTCTTGTTGAAGAAGAAGTTAAAATGGCAGCTATTGGGGCTGGACTAAACGTTGATTTACCAGTTGGTAACTTAGTGTTAGATATCGGTGGGGGAACTACTGATGCTGCATTAATTGCTTCAGGTGAAGTTGTTGTTTCAAAATCACTTAGAATTGCTGGAACATCATTTGATCAAGAGATTCAAAAATATGTTCGTTCAGAATACAATATCTCAATCGGGGATAAAACTGCTGAAAACCTTAAAAAACAAATCGGATCACTTGTTAAGTACCCTGGTGAACGTGTAATGCAAATTTATGGTCGTGACATTGTGTCAGGATTACCAAAAGAAGCTCGTATTACATCAGAGGAAGTACGTAACGTTTTATTAAATGCATTTAGTAAAATTACTGATTTATTAATTGAGGTGCTAGAATCAACTCCACCAGAATTAGCTGGAGATATCATGAAACTTGGTATCACCATTTGTGGTGGGGGAGCTTTAATTAGAAATGTTGATAAATATTTCTATGACATCTTCCAAATTCCAACTCGTATCGCACCAGATCCATTGAGTTGTGTAATTGAAGGAACTAAGATTTTTCAAAAAACTGTTGAACGTCGTCTTGAAAACGGGATGTACACTAAACAAAAAATGAAAGACTTTTTCTAAAAAAATAATCTTCGGATTATTTTTTTTATTTATAATTTTAGAAAAAATAGTGGTATAACTTGCTAATTTATATTAAAATTATAGTGTCTATTATATTTATTTATAATTAGATTTAGGAGAAAAAATGAAATTAGAAGAAAGACAATTCATTTCCCTTGATTTGGGAACATCAAATGTTTTGGCGTATGTTTCAAAAAAAGGTATCGTTTACAACGAACCTTCAATCATGGCTTATGATAATTTAACTAACACACTCGTTGCGTTAGGAAACGATGCTTATGAAATGGTTGGAAAAACAAACGAAAACACTAGAATGGTAGTTCCAATTAAAGATGGGATTATTGCTGATATGGAAGCAGCAAAAGATTTACTGAAAAATATTTTTAATAAACTTAAAATGATGGATATCTGAAAAGGATCTGTTGTATTACTTGCATGTCCAAGCGGAGTTACTGAACTAGAGCGCGACGCTTTAAAATTAGTAGCAATGGATTTAGGGGCGGAAATGGTAGTAGTTGAAGAAGAAGTTAAATTAGCTGCAATTGGAGCTGGAATTAACATCAACCTACCAAAAGGAAATGTTATAATTGATATTGGTGGAGGAACTACTGACGTGGCTATTTTAGCATCAGGAGAAGTTGTTGCATCAAAATCAATCAAAATTGCTGGAACTTCATTTGATGATGACATTAAAAAATACATTCGTTCAGAATATAATGTTAATATCGGAAGCAAGTCAGCAGAAAACATCAAAATTCAATTAGGTTCACTTGGGAAGTATAATGCAGAGAGATCTATGTCAGTTTATGGACGTGACATTGTTTCTGGATTACCAAAAGAAGCATTAGTAAGCGGGGAAGAAATTAGAAACGTTTTAATTAACTCATTTAGTAAAATTACAGATTTATTTATTGAGCTATTAGAAACAACCCCTCCAGAACTAGCTGGTGATATTATTAAAAACGGAATCATTTTATGTGGTGGGGGAAGCTTAATCAGAAATGTTGAAAAATATTTTACAGATATTTTCTCAATTCCATGTAAAGTTGCAAAAGATCCATTATTAGCTGTAATCAACGGTTCAAAAGAATGTGAAAAAATTATTTACACAAAAATTGAAAACGGATTCTATGGTAAAAATGGCCAAAGACTAAAAGAAATCAACAAATTCATGTAAATAATTTAAAGGTCCTAGACCTTTTTTTTATGCAAAAAAACCACAACTTTAGGCTTGTGGTTTTTTAAATATGAAATATTTTTTGAGCATTAAGTCTTGTTGATGAAACAACGTTATCAACACTAATTTTTTTAAGCTCAGCAATTTTGTTAGCAGTGTGAATAATATGCTTCGGAAAATTAATTTTACCACGATTCGGTTCAGGAGTTAAATATGGAGCATCTGTTTCAATCAAGAGACTAGAAAGCGGGATTCACTTAACAGCTTCTTGTAAGTCTTTCGCGTTGCTAAATGTTACTACTCCCGGTATTGAAATGAAGCTTCCAAACTGAACAAATTTTTTGGCATATTCAAGATTAACAGTAAAGCAATGCACAATTGAAGCTTTAACTTTTAGATCTTTTAAAATCACCAAAGCATCGTCATATGCTTCATATTTACCTGGTTCGTCTCTTAAGTGCATCATCACTGGGAGATTATTGGTCTTAGCGATTTTTATTTGTTCCTTAAACCATTCTATTTGTTCACTTCGGTTTTCTCTTGAGTAAAAATAGTCCAGACCAACTTCTCCAATGGCAACAACCTTATTTGACATTGCTAGGTAATTTATTTCTTCAGCGTCTTTTTTTAAATCAAATTTATGAACATCGTTGGGGTGAATTCCCACAGCAGCATAAACTCCTGGATTTGATTGGGCTTGTTTAATTGCTAATTTTGATGAATTAATATCAAAACCGACGTTACACATTAAATCAACTCCAACCTCTTTTGCTTGTTTGACGATTTCCTCTGTTGTGTAATTTAATTCTTTATATCTAGAATCATTTAAGTGCGTATGACTATCAAAAATTCCTTTTAACATATTTTTTTCCTACTTTCCTAAGCAATATTTCCTGAAGATATTGTCGATTATTTCTTCTTCATAGCTTTCCCCGATAAGATTGTTTAAATCTGTTCAAGCTTCATATAAATCAAGATTGATTATATCGGCAGTAAATCCTAACTTAAAATTATTATAAGCAATTTTTAGCTTATTTTCTATATTTTTCAACAACGAAATTTGATTTATATTCGAAATCACTAGGTCATCTGATTTTAGAATGTCTCCAACATTATATTTAGACTGAATTTTATCTAAAAGTTGTTCGACATCATTATTTAAGGCCGAACAAAATACAGCTTCTGGATATTTTTTGACAATCTGTTTTTTTCTATCTGAAGTTAGGGTTTCGGATTTATTGAAAACTTTAACAACTGTCTTGTTTTCCAATGCAGATAAAAGTTTTTCCTCAATTTGATAATCGAACGAGTTTGAGTCGAAAACATGAATCAACAAATCAGCTTTAGCTAAAATTTGGAAGGTTTTTTCTATACCCGCGCTTTCAATAAAATCTTTAGTATTTCTAATTCCGGCTGTATCTATCAATTCCAAAGTGATATTGTTAAACGATATTTGCCCCTCGACCAGGTCGCGAGTTGTTCCTGGAACATTTGAAACCAGCGCTTTATCCTCATTTAATAAGCAGTTCAGAATAGATGACTTTCCAACGTTAGTTTCCCCAATTATTGCTGTTTTAATACCTGAAACTGATTTGTTAGCTAGATTACTTCTAAAAATTGCTTTGCTTACCATCGTTATAAGAGATTCTAGAGCTAAATTAAGTTCTTGATCGCTGCTACCTTCGATATCATCATATTCGGGATAATCAATTGAGGTCTGGATTCTTGAAATGATATCCATTAATAAATTTTTAATCTTGTCAAAACCCAAATTGTTTTTAGTAGACATATTTCTTAAAGCTAAATCAGAGGCAAACTCGTTTTTAGCTACAATAAGTTCATTAATAGCTTCTGCTTGAATCAGACTTATTTTGTCGTTTAAGAATGCTCGTTGCGAAAACTCTCCAGGTAAAGCCATTCTAGCTCCAGAGTTAATTAGGGTGGTTAAAATCTTGTTTGTTACAAGAATTCCACCGTGACAGTTTATTTCTATTACATCCTCGCCAGTAAAAGAGCTTGGGGCAATGAAACAAGTAATTACAACTTGGTCCAGAAGTTGTCCTTTTCAGTAAAGATCGCGAAAATTAACCTGGCGAACTCTTTTTACTGGTTTTTTTAAAAGTTTATTGATTATCGAAAAACTATCGCTACCCGAGATTCGAATAATCGCTAGCGCTTGTTGGGCTATGTTTGTAGCGGGGGCAACTATTGTATCTAAAATCATTAAGCAACAACCTTCCTTTATTAACTTAATTATAGCAAATAAAAATACAACCGCGATAAACCGTGGTTGTATTTTTGCTTTATTTTTCAACTTTTTTCTTCAAAAGGATAAGTCTTTTATTTTCATAGTTAACTGATTTGGAAACAATCTCAGGAAACTGTATTAATCTTTCGTGTATTTTAACTCTAGTCTCTTTACTCATTATTGGTAAAAGAATTTCTTCTCCGGTTTCAATAACTTTTTTACAGGACTTAATCGTAATATCTAAATATTCTTCTAGTTCAAGTTCTTCAACATACTGACTAAAAATATTGATTTTAAATCGTAGTCCGGTTTTTTTAAAAACGACTTCTTCACTAACTGTCTGCAAGCTATTTATAACCGCTTGTGAAACATTGTATGTATAAAGCTCATTGATTAGCTCGAAATTAATTTGATTTCTAGAAATTGTTATTTTCCCATCCGTAAAATTTATTTTAAACAGTTGACTGATAAGCTCAAAGAATATTTCTTGAATGATTTTTTCTATATCACTAATATTAAAACCCGATTTTTGCTTTAGCTTTAGGCCAAGAAAATTTCGGGTTTTTTCAATAGGATAATCGTAAGTAGGAATTTTTTTCAAAATTATTCTTGAACTTTAGCAGCAGCCTTAGCTTCTTGCTTTTCTAATTTTAATTTTTTACGAGCCATTTTTTTCTTGAAGTTTTTATTTTTATTTTCTCTTGCAAAGTGGAATCCAAGTGTTTGGATTATTTGGAAGGTTGATGAGAAAATTCAATAAATCGCCACCCCTGAGGCAACTGTTGCCACAATTATGAAGAATACTACAACGAAAACCGACTGCATTATTATTTGTTTTTTACGAGCTTTTTTTTGTTGTTCCGTTACTGGACCTTTGTTCTTTTTAAACATTTGAAGGAAGGTTGGTAATAACATTGAAACAATTTGTAAAGGAAGATATACAAGAATAATTGATAAATAAACTCAGTTACCTTGTTGAATTTGTGCAAACGGTTGTTCAATTAAAGAAATTTGTCCAATCGATGCAACTTTTAAAATCTTAGTTGACCTAATAATCGAGAACATCGCAAATAGGAATGGCATTGAAATAATCGATCCAGCTAGAGCTCCTAGCGGGCTAGTTCCTTGCTTTTTGTAAAGAGCGGCCATTTCCATATTTTGTTTTTGCTTAGCTGTTCGGTCTGTTGAGTTTTTATATTTAGCCTGAATTTCTGCTTGTTTAGCAGTAAGGCCTTGAAGTTTCTCTTGATTCTTCTGAGCCTTTCAAGAAAACATTAACGTTATTAACCTAATTAAGATTGATGTTAATAGAATTGAGAAGAAAACAGATGCTCCAAATGAGAAACTACCGTCATCTTCTAAGCCACCGTGGAATAATTTAATTAAACCCACTAGAATGAACGCTAAAGGATATACGAAGAAACCATAGAAAGGGGATTTGGTTACTTGGAACGCACTTCCTCAAGAGTATACTGGATTTCAATTGTATTGATCTAAACCATCTTTTGTTGGGTTAAAGATATGGCTCTTTGAACCAACGTCTCCAAGCGATTTAATAATTATTTCAAAACCCACTCCTGGAGCAAAAATGCTTCTACCAGTCATGTCGGTTACTTGACCAACGACGAAATTTGGCTGATACATTTGTATACATCCTCAAAGCATTGAGGTTAACAAGAAAATAAACCCAACGACTTTGGTTCAGAACCAAGTTACTTTTCAAGGATTCTTTTTATTAGAATTAGTATTCGATAGATACTTTGTATAGTCTTGTTTATACACTTAAAAAGCCTCCTGTTCTATCTGATACCTTGCAAGATTTTTATTAATGATTCACAAGATTTTTGGTAAGGGTGGTCTATGAAATCTTTTCGAACCATTATGATCAAATCAAGGTTCAAATTACTGATTTTGCTCAGATTAGTCTTCATAATCATTCTTACTTGTCTTTTTGCTTTATTTCTCAAAACAGCGTTCCCGAGTTTCTTACCAACAGAAATGCCGTATCTTAAAAATTTATCTTCTTTTTTATTAAAGTAGACTACAAAAAGATTGTTTTTAACAAATCTTTTATTTCCAATAATTTTTTGAAATTCGTGATTGCTTTTAACGATTCGTGTATGCTTTTGATTTATCATTAAGCTGATAATCTAGCTCTACCTTTTGCTCTACGAGCTTTGATAGTTTTTCTACCATTTTTAGTAGACATTCTCGCTCTAAAACCATGAGTTCTAGCGTGTTTGATTTTACTTGGTTGTCATGTTCTTTTCATAGTGTTCCCTCCTTTAAGTCAAAATTCATATATAATTATATATTATCTTGACCCATTTTAGTCAAAAAAAGATAATTTTTAGCAAAAGAATTATCGACTAAAAAGTTAATAACTTCCTTTTTAATATGTGGATAACTTTGTTAGAGACAGCGAATATAGGGGTTTGGTGCTTATAAATATTGTTTTGGTGTTAATAACTACGAATTTATAACATATTCACATTAGAAGCCTGGTGAATATTTTATAATAGTTTAGTAGAGAGATGGGATTGATTA